>NZ_AJXD01000047.1:0-21997 GCF_000264725.1 Acinetobacter sp. HA
GTCAGCTAGGTATTGACTGGGCAACCCACCTGCTAAACTTCATTATTCTAACTGCTGCACTGTCTGTATATAACAGTGGTATGTATGCCAATAGCCGCATGCTTTACGGTCTGGCCAAACAAGGCAATGCACCGAAGCTCTTCCTGAAAGTAAATAAACAAGGTACGCCAATTCCTGCAGTACTCTTCTCTGCTGCTTTGATTTTTGGCTGCGTACTGTTGAACTACTTTGTACCAGAAGATGCTTTAAGCCATCTGATCTATGTGGTGGTAGGTGCCTTGGTCTTGAACTGGGCAATGATTTCACTGACACATTTCAAGTTTATTCAGGCAATGAAAAAAGTTGGGGAAAAAACCAAATTTCCAGCACTTTGGTCTCCAGCAAGTAACATACTTGTATTAGGCTTTATTGCGACTATTCTTTACATTATGTGGACTCAGGGCTTCCAGGAATCTGTATACATGCTTCCGATTTGGGTCGTGATCATGTTTATCCTGTTTAAACTGCTCAAGACCAAAAATTAATTAAAAAGTTTTAATTGACTATTTTTTAAAGTTATTGCTTCGGCAATAACTTTTTTTTTCGTCTTTTTTGGAGTAGATTAGGGATCGTTTTGCGCCCTTAGCTTAACTGGATAGAGCAGTTGCCTCCTAAGCGACCGACGTGGGTTCGAGTCCCGCAGGGCGCACATATTTCAAATATGTGAACTAATTAACAAAAAATTTAAGCAATAATTCAATAAATCTATATTTTTTTCATTTTTTTACTATCTCTCTATTTCTAATTAAATTTTTAAATTTCAAAAACTTATATCCTTACATTACTTTTCAATTAGTATTTTTACTCTAATTTGATGTTTTTTTGAACTACTCATTCAAACTAGAGCATTTACTCTTTTTTATATTGTGTTATTTTTGTCACATGGAGTAACAAATCAGCCATTGAAGGCATAGGAATGACTCCAAAAACAATACCAAGCTAATACCGAAAAAACGTTTTAAATACCCAAATTTGTACCTCAAGGGAAATGTATAATGAAATTAAAAGCACTAAGCACAGCAATGATTTTAGCAACTGTACCAATGACAGGTGCTTTTGCTGCAGGTATGGATCGTTCTGGTCAATCTATGGCTGCATTCTTACAACCGGGTAACTACTTTGAAGCAGGTATTTCTGTTTTAGATCCGAATGTTTCTGGCAAAGTAAAAAATGGTTATACGCCTTCAGCAGCAGTTCCACCAGCAGCAGTAGGCCTACAAAATACCAGCGTTGATGATATGGCAGGTGACTACTACTTCCCGTCTGCAGCACTAAAATTACAATTAAACGATAATTTTTCTTTTGGTTTAATTTACGACCAACCATTTGGCGCTGATGTTACTTATTCAACTGGCGACACAGGTTCAGCAGCTTTAGGTGGCGCAGGTTTATTCCATGACGGAAATGAATCAACATCAGCAGAAGTAGATACACAAAATATTAGCGTTATTCTAGGTTTTCAACCTACTGAAAATTGGAACTTCTATGGTGGTGGAGTCTATCAAACAGTAAAAGGTAATGTCCAATTACGTGGTTACGCTTACAGTGGAACAAATAATTTTGGTGGTTACAACGCAAATATTGGTGAAGACTCAGCAGTTGGTTGGTTAGCAGGTTTTGCATACCAAATTCCAGAAATTGCTTTAAAAGCATCTGTAACATATCGCTCAGAAATTAAACATGAGTTAACTGTTGACGAAAGCTCTATTGCTGCATTGGGAACAAATCCAGGTACAGTAATCAATATGAACAATGGTCTTGGCGAAACTGAGATTACCACACCTCAATCTATTAATTTAGATTTACAAACAGGTATCATGGCTAATACCGTAGCATTCGCAAATGTACGCTGGGTTAATTGGAAAGATTTTTCAATCCGTCCATACGCGTTCGGTAAAGGCGCAGAAGCTGCATCAACAGCATTAACTGGTGGTGCTTACACGAAAGGCTTTAACTTACTCGACTATTCTGATGATCAAATTTCTGCAACAGTAGGTGTAGGTCGTAAATTCAGTGAACAATGGGCTGGTAATGTATCTGTAGGTTACGACACAGGTGCAGGTAACCCTGTATCAACATTTGGCCCTACTGAAGGCTACTGGAACGTAGGCTTAGGTTTACAATTTAGCCCTGCTCCAAACTACTTTATTGCAGGTGGCGTGAAATACTTTATGTTGGGTGATGCTACAGCACATTCTGGTTCATATTCTGTTCCTGGCAATGCTCAAAATGCTCAAGTTGCAGAATTTGAAGACAACGATGCATGGGCATACGGCTTAAAAATTGGTTACCGCTTCTAATCCCTTAGTTTTCAAAGGAGCCACTCTTCGGGGTGGCTTTTTTGCACTTAAAACCCACTCGTTTTTATACAAGTGTTAACCAAATGTTCAAACTTAAAGCAATTAAACTCATATTTACCCAAACATCACCCTAAAAAAATTATTTAATAAAATTCATTTACTTAAGACCTAAAAATAGTTCTTTTACTCTAATCAACTGCTATTTATAACTTATTCAGTTCATTTATTCTGCGAAGTTGAGCATTTACTCTTTTTTCAAATGTGTTACTTTTCCTGCACTTTTTGTTACATAAAGCATCAGGGAACGACCATGAAGCTCAATAGAATTTATTCGGCTATTTTACTTAGTACTCTCCCACTTACACCTGCGCTTGCTGCTGGTTTAGACCGTTCTGGTCAGTCTATTGCTGCATTTTTACAACTGGGTAATTATGCAGAAGCAGGTATTTCAATTTTAGATCCCAAAGTTCAATCTAATCAATTGAAAGTTAACGATATGGCAGAAGATTATTATTTCCCTTCTGCTGCAATTAAAGTACAAGCAACTGAACACATTTCTATAGGTCTTTTATATGACCAACCATTTGGCGCCGAATCTCTCTACCCTTCAAATAATCCAGTTTTTGGTGCGAATGGTGAAGCAACCCAAGTAGAAGTAGAAACACACAATCTTTCAGCTTTAATTGGTTACCAACCAAATAAAAACTGGAATATTTATGCAGGTCCTGTTTACCAGACTGTAGAAGCAGATATTAAATTACGCGGTGCAGCATATGGTGGCAATACTGCCTTAGGTACTTACAATATTAAAGTAGATGAAGAACCGGCCTTCGGCTGGATTGCAGGTTTTGCTTACCAGATCCCTGAAATTGCTCTTAAAGCCGCGGTAACTTATCGTTCTGAAATTGAACATAATGCAGACTCCCATGAAAGTACTTCACTTCCTGTTCCATCTTTAAGCGCACTAAATTCAAGTGTAAATGCAACCACCCCTCAATCTGTTAACTTAGATTTTCAAACAGGAATTGCAACAAATACTTTGGTATTTGCGAATCTTCGCTGGGTTCACTGGAGCCAATTTGCTGTAAAACCTGTGCTTTTGGGCAACATTAGCTCTATTCCAGCTCCTCATGTCCGTCAGAACTTAATCGATTACTCTGACGACCAATGGTCTGCAAATATCGGTGTCGGTCATAAGTTTAATGACAAATGGTCAGCATCTACTTCAGTAGGCTGGGATTCAGGTGCAGGTAACCCTGTGACAACACTTGGCCCAACTGAAGGCTATTGGAGTTTAGGTCTAGGTGCTCAATATAGCCCTGCTGCAAATTACTTTATCCAGGCTGGTGTAAAACACCTTTGGTTAGGTGATGCGACTGCACAGACAGGAGGAAATCCAGTAGGTGAATTTGAAGATAATAATGCATGGGCATATGGCATGAAGATCGGTTACCGCTTCTAATTCAGTATATCCTCAAAATAAAAAAGGCGCCTCAAGCGCCTTTTTTATTTCATTCAGCTTTTAACACTTAAGCTGGAATATTACGGATTGAAGCATTACGGATGGCTTCTTTCAACGCTGCATAACCATGAATCGGTGGGAATTGCGGGAATTCAGCAATCACATTTTCCGGTGCATCAAACAGGAAACCGTGATCCGCTTCACCCAGCATGGTGGTATCGTTATAAGAATCCCCTGCTGCGATCACACGGAAGTTCAGGCCATGTAATGCTTTTACCGCTTGACGTTTTTGATCTGGCTGACGCAGTTTGTACGCGGTGATCATGCCTTTTTCATCAGTTTCAAGTTTATGACAGAAAATTGTTGGCCAGCCTAACTGCTTCATTAAAGGATGCGCAAATTCATAGAAAGTATCAGATAAAATAATCAGTTGGAAATGAGTGCTTACCCATTCTACAAATTCTTTGGCGCCTTCAAATGGCCCCATATCTGCAATCACTTCCTGAATATCATTCAGACCCAAGCCATGCTCTTTCAGAATATTCAGACGTTGTGTCATCAACACATCATAGTCAGGAATATCACGAGTCGTTGCTTCAAGCGCTTTAATGCCTGTTTTCTTTGCAAAATTAATCCAAATTTCAGGAACCAATACACCTTCAAGATCCAGACATACGACTTCCATGAATATTCCCCTCAGTTATCATCTAAAAAATTTTCCATATCATA
Organism: Acinetobacter sp. HA; assembly: GCF_000264725.1. Lineage (NCBI taxonomy): Bacteria > Pseudomonadati > Pseudomonadota > Gammaproteobacteria > Moraxellales > Moraxellaceae > Acinetobacter > Acinetobacter sp. HA. The sequence goes on from NZ_AJXD01000047.1 coordinate 4,531, forward strand.
GCTGAAGATTCATATTTTGCATTGTTCTTTTTTAAATCTATTTTTTTCATAAGTATTTATTTTTTAGTGATAAGACTACTAATTCTCTTCTATTAAAATACATGTGAAATTAATTAATATAGGCAGAGTCATTCCAAGCCTATATCGCCAGGATTCTCATGACCACTATTCCTACTATTGATATTATGGATGCGCTTGCATCTGAATATGCTGATAAATCTCCAAGTGAAATTTTTGGCACTTGCCCTGAATCAACCAGGTGAAATTGCCATTTCATTTTCTGGTGCAGAAGATGTTGTACTGATTGACATGGCTTCCCACCTCGGTAAACCTTTCCGTGTCTTTAGTCTGGATACAGGCCGCTTGCACGCTGAAACCTATCAATTTATCGAGCAAGTTCGAAAACACTATAATGTAGATATTGAAATCTGTTTTCCTGAACGTGAAGCCATTGAAAATTTGACTACTCGTAAAGGGATGTTCAGTTTCTATCAAGATGGTCATCAGGAATGTTGTGGCATCCGCAAGGTTCAACCATTACGAAAAAAACTTGCAACACTTGATGGCTGGATTACCGGTCAGCGTAAAGACCAGAGCCCGGGTACACGGAATGAAATTCCGGTGGTTCAGGCAGATCCAGGTTTTTCAGGTCCCGGTAAACAGCTGATTAAATACAATCCGCTGGCCAACTGGTCGAGTGCCGATGTATGGAGTTATATCCGCATGATGGAAATTCCATACAACCCATTGCATGAGAAAGGATTCATTTCTATTGGCTGTGAACCATGTACTCGTCCCGTTTTACCGAACCAGCACGAACGTGAAGGTCGCTGGTGGTGGGAAGAAGCCACGCATAAAGAATGTGGCTTACATGCAGGCAACCTGAAAGAGTAAAATTAAATCAGACTGTGCATATTTGTAAAAGGCTATCCTGAATCAGGATAGCCTTTTTAACTACGAATCTTACATTTGGTGACAAGATATCAAGTCTCCTCTTTTACCATTCATCAGGAAAGATCCTGAGGATAATCAAAGAATTTATAAAATGTTGTTGAATAGATTTATTTGCAAAAAAATGTGAAATTGAACTCAATACCATTCTTTTAATGATGCATAATTATTCAGTTATACTCCCACCAGACCTAAAAAACGTATTTTCAGCAGTAGCCTTAAAAACTAAAGTTTTCACATTTCAAAAACTTAGGAAGGTATAAACCTCCATGTCAATTATTACTTTTTAACTTAACAGATTAAGATTAAGCAGTTCATTTCTACGTTAAAACAGCTATACTTTCTTTACTAAAGCAATAATTCTAACAAGGCTTTTCAGATAGAGAACAGCCATATAGAGTGCAGTGAGGCAATCCACGCTATGCGTCCATTACATCCAATTGATCTTATTTTTTTATCTTTAGAGAAACGGCAGCAACCTATGCATGTAGGTGGTCTTTTTTTATTTCAGATTCCCGATAATGCACCGGCAACTTTTATTCAGGAATTGGTGCGTGATATCCGTACTTCCAAATCTATTCCAATCCCACCTTTCAATAATTATTTAAATGGCTTGTTCTGGGATGAAGATCAACAGTTCGATCTGGATCATCATTTCCGGCATATTGCCCTGCCAAAACCGGGTCGCATCCGTGAATTACTCACCTATATTTCACAGGAACATAGTGCCCTGATTGACCGTGCCAAACCACTCTGGACCTGTCATATCATTGAAGGAATAGAAGGTAACCGTTTCGCGATGTACTTTAAAATCCACCATGCCATGGTCGACGGCATTGCGGGTATGCGTCTGGTCGAGAAATCACTGTCTCATGATCCACAGGGAAAAAGTATTGTGCCACCATGGTGTGTAGAAGGGCCACGTGCCAAGCGCCTGAAAGCACCAAAAGTTAGTCGCATTAAAGGCGTTTTATCTACGCTGAAAGGACAACTGGAATCTACTCCGCGTGTCATCTATGAGCTGTCGCAAACTGTATTAAAAGACATGGGACGTAATCCTGATTATGTCTCCAGTTTCCAGGCCCCTTCATCCATTCTAAATCAACGTGTCAGTGCATCACGCCGATTTGCCGCGCAATCCTTTGAATTTGAGCGTCTTCGCCGTATTTCTAAAGCCTTGGGTGTAACCATTAACGATATCGTGCTGGCAATCTGTTCCGGTGCCTTACGTGAATATTTAATCAGCCAAGATGCTCTACCGAAGAAACCGTTGATTGCCATGGTACCGGCTTCTGTACGTTCTGATGACTCTGATGTATCAAACCGTATTACCATGATTCTGGCGAATCTGGGTACGCATAAGGAAGACCCTTTAGAACGTCTCAAGATCGTACGTCGTAGCGTACTGAATGCCAAAGAACGTTTTAAGCGCATGAATGCCAATCAGATTCTGAACTATAGTGCTTTTGTTTATGGCGCTGCAGGTTTGAATATTGCATCAGGTCTGATGCCAAAACGCCAGGCATTTAATCTGGTGATTTCCAATGTTCCAGGTCCACAAGAACCGCTGTACTGGAATGGTGCCCGTCTGGAAGCTCTCTACCCTGCCTCTATCGTGCTCGATGGTCAGGCACTCAATATCACCATGACCAGTTATTTAGACAAACTTGAAGTGGGTCTGACCGCCTGCCGTAATTCCCTGCCTAAAATGCAGAATCTGCTTACTCATCTTGAGGACGAAATCCAGCGTTTTGAACGGATTGTCGATGGTGGCAAAACCCCAAAGCTCGCAGCAGTAAGTTAGACTGCGATGAAGACTAAAATCAAGACTAAGTTTTTATGCAAAAATAAGTATGAACATTTTTGCCAATAATTTCATGCAATAATAAAGGGGCATATGGTGCCCCTTTATTTTTATTTGATTATTTTTTATTCAAACCATTCAAGCAATATTCAAATTTTAACTTTTCACAGTACGACATTGTTTTAATAGCTGATGGCAGACCGTACGAATCATAGATGAAGTAATCTGAACTTCATTGCCGCGTTCGTCCACAATGTATCCCGCGTGGACAGTTTTCGGTTCAAGCACGTGTTTTAGACCCTTATTAATAACTGCTTTACTTATACTCATGACACACCTCATTTTTTGCTAAGCCAAAATATTGGGAGATTGGCTTTGGCTACTGGATGTGTCTAGTATTCAGAATTCACCTGCGCTTGTAAAAATTCCAGTTGTAACAAGGGTTTTACGATATTCTGTTACAATTTCAGCTGAGAATGATATCGTATTGCTCTTGCGTATATAAATTCTCAACCTGGAACTTAATCACGCGATCAATAAAGTGTTCCAGATCCGCCACAGCCGGGGCTTCTGCAGTCAGCAGTCGATCAATCACTGACGGATGTGCCACTACAGTAAATCCACTTTGTGATTGATAAGCGCGTGCGTAACGTAAAATTTCACGGAATATTTCGTAACACACTGATTCTGCTGTTTTGACGTATCCACGTCCCTGACAGGTTGGACAGGATTCGCATAACAGGTGCTCTAGAGATTCACGCGTACGTTTACGCGTCATCTCGACCAGACCCAGTTCAGATACCTGGGTAATCTTGGTTTTGGCATGATCACGTTCCAGCATTTTTTCAAACTGGTTCATTACCTCGTCACGATGCTGTGCTTCCTGCATGTCAATGAAATCAATAATAATGATCCCACCCAGATTACGCAGTCTCAACTGACGTGCAATCACCTCAGTTGCTTCCATATTGGTTTTGAAGACGGTATCTTCCAGTGAACGACCGCCGACATAGGAACCGGTATTGACATCAATCGTGGTCATGGCCTCAGTCTGATCAATCATCAGATAGCCACCAGATTTCAGTGCCACACGGGTTTGTAGAGCCTTCTGGATATCATCTTCAACATTATATAAGTCAAAGATCGGGCGCTCGCCTGGATAGTGCAGCAAACGATCATTCATGCTTGGCACAAATTCTTTAACAAACTCTTTCAGTTTGCCGTGGATTTCACGTGAATCGACATAGATTTTGGCAGTGTTTTCATTGGCCAGATCGCGAATCACACGCTGTGGCAGCGGCAGTTCTTCAAAGATCAGTGATGGAACGGCAATGCTCTTCTGTTTGCGCTGAATGTAGTCCCAAAGCTTGGCCAGATAAGCCATATCCTGGGCAATTTCAGCTTCATCAATGCCTTCTGCCGCAGTACGGACAATCACCGAACCGGGCAGTTTATGCTGGGCCTGAATCCGTTCAATAATCGAACGTAAACGATTACGTTCTTCTTCAGATTCAATTCGTTGCGATACGCCAATATGATTGCCATAAGGCATCAAAACCAGATAACGTGAAGGAATGGAGAGATCAGTTGAAAGACGTGCGCCTTTGGTCCCGAGCATGTCTTTCATCACCTGCACCGTCAGAATCTGACCTGGCTGCAGTAATTCAAACACATTCGGTGTCGGCTGCTGACGCGGCCAGACCATATCATTGATATGCAAAAAAGCAGTACGTGACAGACCAATATCGACAAAAGCAGCCTGCATCCCTGGCAGGACACGGACCACTTTGCCTTTATATACGTTCCCCACCAGACCGCGCTTCGCGGTACGCTCGATGAACAGTTCGTTCACCGTGCCGTTTTCGATTAACGCCACACGACATTCCATCGGTGTGAAGTTAATCAATAACTCGTCAGACATAACAACACTCAAAACATTATAAGAATTCTTTTTTCAGCAGTTAATTTAGTGCCTTAACCGTCTGTAATAACTGTACCGTTTCATATAGGGGCAAACCGACTACATTAGAGTAGCTCCCCTGAATCGCGGGGATATAACGTGCTGCAATACCTTGAATGGCATAACCGCCTGCCTTGCCTACCGGTTCACCAGTCGCCCAATAACTTTCCATATCATGGGTGGTGAGTGATTGAAATTCAACCTGTGTCCTTACCACTATACTGTATTTTTCATTTTTTGTGCGTACGCAGACACCGCTAAATACATCATGTTTACGACCTGATATTTTAGCCCACATTACAAAGGCATGCTGTTTGGATTCAGGTTTACCCAGAATCTCGTTATCAACCCCCAAACTGGTGTCGGCAGCAATGATAATTGCATCTGGATAACGCTCGGCCACGGCATCCGCTTTGGCACGTGCCAAACGTTCAACATAAGCCGCAACTGACTCATTGGGCAATACGGATTCGTCAATATCAGGACTGTAAATCTCGAACTCCAGTCCCAACTGTTGCAACAGTTCACGGCGTCGAGGTGAACTGGAGGCCAGAATCAGATGCGCCATTTTCTGAGCAGATAATATAGAACAGGCCATACCATAACGCTAGTCAGTATCGGTAGCCAGTGACGTGGAATCGAGAACTGCACGCCGCTAATGATCTGAGCAAAGAAGGTCAGCATCAGATGGGCAACGAGTGCCAATGTAGCAATAATCCAGAGATTGCTAAAAGTCAGGATGCGGCGCTCACGGGTCAGGAAGCGCGCCATAAAGGCAATAATAATAAAACTCAGCGCATTCAGACCTAAAGGTGCATCTAATAGCAGGTCTAACAAGATTCCGGTACTGAACGCAAACCAGATCCCACACCAGGTCGGCTGACAGAGCACCCAGAACAGCATCACCATCAGCATAAACTGCGGACGCCAGCCAGAGAGCGAATAAGATAAAGGATAGACCACCAGAACCGAGGCAAAAATTACTGAAATAATAATCGGGAACAATGGATCCCGATGGGTTCTGGACTGCATTTTAGCGATCGACATGTGGCTGCTCCATCGCTAATGAATCAGAAAACAGTACCACCACATGATGACCACCAGCCAGCTGTGCTGCCGGAATCACATCAATCTGGGCAAATTCACCTGAATTATGACGTTGTACTTTAGAGACGGTGCCAACCAGATAACCTGCCGGGAAATGCTGTCCCAAACCTGAGCTATAAACTTTTTCACCGACTTTGATGTTGGCACTGGTCGGTACATATTCCATTTTCAGACGCCCAAGATCACCCGTCCCCGAGACGATGGCACGCATGCCAGTGTGTTCCAGACGTACTGAAAGTGAATGTTCTTTATCTGAGAGCAGCATGACACGGCTACTATGCGGATAGACACTAATGATCTGTCCCATGATCCCCTTGTCATCCAGCACAGTCTGTCCTATCCGTAGGTGGCTGTTAGAACCCCGGTTAATCACGATGATATGACGCAGCGGATCGGCATCAGTACCAATCACTTCTGCAATTTCCATACGTCCATCAATAATTAAAGGCGTGTCCAGCAACCCGCGCAGACGGGTATTTTCAGCAGACAGTTCAGAAATTTTCTGTAAGCGTACCTGCGCCTGTAATAGCTCAGCCTGCATCGCGGTATTTTCACGACGCAGTTGTGCTTCAGACTTGGTTTGTTGATTCAGCCATTCTCGCGACAATACAGGATAACTGGCCACAGCATATATCGGATTATATGCCGCATTCAGCACATCCCTTGCAGGTTGAACCAGATGAGGCATGCGCCAATCAAAGAAAAGCACCACCAGACAGGTCACCAACGCAATGACGAATGAGCGAAAAGATGGCGGTTGTCGAGAAAACAGATGTGTTTGCACCCGCCGTGTCCTGTTCTTAGCCTACGAATAACATGTCATGATTTGGGTTGTCGAAGAATTCGAGAACCTTACCGCCACCACGTGTTACACATGACAGCGGATCTTCTGCAACCACCACAGGAAGACCAGTTTCTTTGGCAAGAAGCTTGTCCAAGTTACGTAGTAATGCACCACCACCCGTCAATACGATCCCGCGCTCAGCAATGTCTGAAGACAGTTCAGGAGGGGTTTGTTCCAGTGCAGATTTCACAGCAGACACGATATATTGCAATGGGTCAGAAATTGCCTGAGTCACTTCATCAGAAGTCACCGTAATTGCACGCGGCACACCTTCAGCCAGATTACGACCACGAACTTCAATTTCCAGTGGTTTTGCACCTTCATCCGGAAGCGCCATACCGACTTCTTTTTTAATAATTTCAGCAGTCGTTTCACCGATTACGCAACCATGTGCTTTACGCACGTAGTTAATAATCTGTTCATCAAACACATCACCGCCAATACGCAATGAGTCTGCATAGACACAGCCCTGCAGCGAGATGATCGCGATTTCTGTTGTACCACCGCCCACGTCCACAACCATCGAACCACATGCCTGCTCTACCGGCATGCCAGCGCCAATTGCAGCTGCCATCGGTTCTTCAATCAAACGTACTTCACGCGCGCCAGCGTTATACACGGCTTCACGGATCGCACGACGTTCAACCAGGGTAGATTTACATGGAACACACACCACAACACGTGGTGCAGGCGGGAATAAACGTTTTTCGTGAACCTTGCCGATGAACTGATTCAACATGGTTTCAGTGACTTCAAAGTCTGCAATCACACCATCTTTCATCGGGCGGATTGCTGAAATATTTGCCGGGGTACGACCAAGCATTTGTTTCGCGTCAAGACCTACGGCAGCAACAATTTTTTGTGAACCACTATGACGGATTGCTACAACCGTCGGTTCATTTAATATAATGCCTCGTCCTGGCGCATAAATAAGTGTATTTGCAGTACCTAAATCAATGGCTAGATCTGGCGAAAACAAGCCTATTAGTCGTTTTAGAATCACGGGGACGTTCTCAATTAAACTTTATATGGACGCAAGGTGGCAACTTTAACTAAATGTGATGCTTTGGACAAGTCAATCGCTTATCATAACGCATGATAATTTGATTTTTTTTAATACTGATTAGGTAATGTTATGTCTACATCGGATGCACAGCATTCTGCAGATTTAAATGCAGAAACAGTTTCAGCTATTGCGAACCTTGCACGATTATCTCTGAATGATACGCAATCTGCTGAATATGCTCAAAGTTTAAATAAAATTTTAGGCATGATGGAAACGCTGAAAGGTATCAATACTGACGGTGTTGAACCATTAAAAAGCCCTTTCGACCATCCTCAGCCATTACGTGAAGATGTAGTGAGTGAAAGTAATCACCGTGATGAATATCAGGCAGTTGCACCAGCGGTACAGGATGGCTTGTACTTGGTTCCTCGCGTAATTGAGTAATTACTATCCAGTTCAATCTTTTTATTAAATTAAACGTAAAGAATTATTTCTCATGACAGATTTACACCGCCTATCAATTCGTGAACTTACCGAAGGTTTGGCCAATGCTAAATTTTCATCACGCGAATTGACTGAACATTACTTAAAACGCATCGAAAAAGTGGATGCTCAAGTGAAGTCATACGTGACTGTGACCGCTGAGCAAGCACTGGCACAAGCCGATGCTGCTGACGCACTGCGTCGTGCTGGTAGCGCAAATGTGCTGACTGGTGTGCCAATTGCACATAAAGATATTTTCTGTACCCAAGGCATTAAAACAACTGCTGGTTCTAAAATGCTGGACAATTTTATCTCTCCTTACGACGCGACCGTTGTAGCGAAAGGTAAAGCTGCGGGCCTGGTGACGCTTGGTAAAGTGAACATGGACGAATTCGCCATGGGTTCAACTTCCGAGTCCTCTTACTTTGGCGCAACCAAAAACCCTTGGGCACTGGATCATGTTCCGGGCGGTTCTTCAGGCGGTTCTGCTGCGGTTGTAGCGGCTGATCTGGCACCATTTGCAACCGGTACTGATACTGGTGGTTCGATCCGTCAGCCAGCCTCTTTCTGTGGTCTGACTGGTCTGAAACCGACTTATGGCCGTGTATCGCGTTTCGGTATGATTGCCTATGCTTCATCACTGGACCAAGGTGGTCCAATGGCACGTTCTGCGGAAGACTGTGCTTACCTGATGAATGTGATGGCAGGCCACGATGCTAAAGACTCTACTTCAATGGAAAAAGAAGTAGATGATTATGTGGCAAACCTGAATGGCACATCTGTGAAAGGCCTACGTATTGGTATTCCAAAACAGTACTTCAATGTTGAAGGTCTTGCCGCTGATGTAAAAGCACGCGTTGAAGAATCCTTAAAAAAACTGGAAGAAATGGGCGCTATTCTGGTTGAGATTGATCTCAACATGACGGAAGCCTATGTTCCAACGTATTACCTGATCGCACCTGCTGAAGCATCTTCTAACTTGTCACGCTATGACGGCGTGCGTTATGGCTACCGTTGTGAAGAGCCTAAAGATCTTCTCGACCTGTATAAACGTTCCCGTTCAGAAGGTTTCGGTTCTGAAGTTCAGCGTCGTATCCTGATTGGTACCTATGCCCTGTCTGCTGGTTATTACGATGCATACTATGTAAAAGCACAAAAAGTGCGTCGTTTAATTCAACAAGACTTCTTAAAAGCTTTTGAATCTGTCGATGTCATCGCTGCCCCATCTGCGCCAACGACTGCCTATAAAATCGGTGCGGATTTGACTCCAGTTGAAATGTATTTGGGCGATATTTATACGCTTGCAGTGAACCTGGCAGGTCTTCCTGCGATTAACGCGCCTGTTGGTTTTGACCATAACAACTTGCCGATTGGCTTACAGCTGATTGGTAACTACTGGTCAGAATCTCAACTGTTGTCTGTGGTACACCAGTATCAACAAGCAACAGATTGGCATACAAAACGCGCTGCAATTGCTGAGGAGAACGCATAATGGCGAAGAACAACGCTAAACCTAAATCAAACCTGATTGATGGTTGGGAAGTCGTTATTGGTATCGAGATTCACACTCAGCTTGCGACCAAATCTAAAATCTTCTCGGGTTCATCAACTGAATTTGGTAATGATCCAAACACTCAGGCCAGCCTTGTAGATTTGGCGATGCCGGGCGTATTACCGGTATTAAACAAAGAAGTTGTGGATCTTGCGATTCGCTTTGGTTTGGGGATTGATGCTTACATTGACCAAGCATCTGTGTTCGCACGTAAAAACTATTTCTACCCGGACTCTCCAAAAGGCTACCAAATCAGCCAAATGGATAACCCGATTGTGGGTTTGGGTCATATCGACATCCAGCTTGAAGATGGCACAACCAAACGTATTGGTGTGACGCGTGCACACCTTGAGGAAGATGCAGGTAAATCGATTCATGACCAGTTTGAAGGCATGTCTGGTATCGATTTAAACCGTGCCGGTACGCCGCTGCTTGAAATCGTATCTGAACCCGATATGCGTTCTGTGGAAGAAGCGGTTGCCTACATTAAAGCAATTCATACATTGGTACGCTGGTTAGGGATCTCTGACGGTAACATGGCGGAAGGTTCATTCCGTGCTGATTGTAACGTGTCTTTACGTCGTCCGGGTCAACCCTTCGGTACACGTTGCGAATTGAAAAACCTCAACTCATTCCGTTTCATTGAACAGGCGATCAATGTTGAAATTGAACGTCAAATGGAAATCCTGGAATGGGACGGTACGATTGACCAAGAAACACGTTTGTTCGACCCTGTAAAAATGGAAACGCGTTCTATGCGTTCGAAAGAAGAAGCGAACGATTACCGCTACTTCCCTGACCCAGACTTGTTGCCTGTAGTCATTCCAAACGAACAAATCGAAGCGATTAAGGCGACCATGCCTGAGCTGCCTGCTGCACGCCGTGCGCGTTTCGTGGCTGACTTTGGTGTAACTGAATACGATGCGCACGTGCTTACACTGACACGTGAAATGTCAGAGTTCTACGAAGAGGTGGTGAAAGCTGCTGGTGGCGCTGCACAAGGTAAAATTGCGGCAAACTGGGTGATGGGTGAATTCTCTGGTGCGCTAAACAAAGCAGGCTTGGAATTGGTGGATTCTCCTGTATCTGCTGAGAAACTTGGCGGTATGATCGCACGTATTGTGGACAACACGATTAACGGTAAGATCGCGAAGCAAGTATTCGGCTTTATGTGGGACGAAGGTAAATCTGCGGACGAGATTATTGCGGAAAAAGGCTTGAAACAGGAAACTGATACAGGCGCAATTGAAGCGATTATTAAGGACGTGCTTGCTGCGAACGAGAAGATGGTTGAAGAATATAAATCTGGTAAAGAGAAAGCGTTCAACGGTCTGGTTGGTCAAGTAATGAAAGCAGCAAAAGGTAAAGCCAACCCTGCTCAAGTGAATGAATTGATGAAGAAATTGATTGGTTAATTTATTCGCTAATTAATTGATTTCATGTTATAAAAACCTCGCTTAATGCGGGGTTTTTTATGGCTTACTTTAATCTCTTACAATGTTATTCAGAATATGAAATAGATACTTTAGATAATGAACTAATTTCTATTACCTATAGCACAAGTCGTTTTGTGGAACACACTGATGAGGCAGTTCGTCAAAAATTTAAAGATTTAACTAATGAATCATTTTTAATCTTGCGCAATTTCCCTTGTATCATTTGTTTTGAAAACTTTAAAGATTTTATTGCAATAGCTGAATTACAAGATGTTAAATTAAATGAAAAAAACAAAACTATTACAGCGATTTTAAAGTTAATATCAGAAAAAGTTGAAATCAACCCATACATTGAGGAAACAAATAATTTTTTAAAAATTTGTAATTTAGATGAATTAGAAAAAGCATTAAATTTTGATGGTTGGGAAAAAACGCGAACACATTGGGCAATTAAAAATTCTAACTTATTTGAAAAATTAGCGCCTCTTGATATCTTTTCAAATTTAGAAGAGATAAAAGAAACTTTTCCAAATCAAAATATTGACCTACTAAATCCACCTCAAATTATTGGTCATATAAATACATCAATTGAAACTAGTTTTAGCATAGAAGCTGAAATTATCTATACTCCTCCATATATCAATAGTATTTCTACTTATATAGAAAAAATTAAAGATATAAATGAATTCATTATTAACAAAAAAGAAAATCGTGAAGTATTTTATAGAGGTCATGGAAAATTTTCGCACCAACTATTACCCTCACTTTTACGTGAAGATCCCAATGGCAAAGGAAAAGTCTATTTAGAAGGTGAACATTTGTTATTTCGTGAGTTACTCACAATGGAACCTAATTCCTTCAGTAATGACATCAGTGGTTTTGACATCCTTACACGAATGCAACATTATGGGATGCCAACTAGAATGCTCGATATATCTAGTAATCCATTGACTGCACTCTACTTTGCCTGTGAAAATTTAAAACATAATGAAGATGGTGAAGTTGTATTAATTTCTGTCAAAAAGAACGATATATGTTTTTATGACTCTGACAAAATTTCCTGCTTAACAAATTTAGCAAAACTCACTGCTAATCAAAAAGATCAATTATCCCAATATATTATTAATTGCCAAAAAAATGACCCAAACAAAGTTCTTTTAAATGATTCTGACCTTAATGAAAAAGTTTATGAACAATACTTACACTGTATATTAAATGAAAAACCCTACTTCAAACCTAAAGTTGAAATCAAAGATCTTAAAAACACTTTCTGTGTAAAAGGGCGTTTAAACCAAGAAAGGATTATTGCTCAATCAGGATCTTTTCTCATCTTTGGTTTAGATGCGGAAGCTATCCCTGAAAGTGGTAATGATGACTTCAATGTATATAGAATCAGAATAAATAAAGATGATAAAAAGCCAATATTAGATGAACTAGATTTACTCAATATCAATCAAAGAACGGTTTATCCAAGTATTGAAAACTCAGCCAAATATATCAAAAACAGATTAGAAAATTTCAAAATATGACCATCAAAAAAGTATCTTCTATCGTCAAACTCGAAGACTTAAGTCGTATCCAACTCTCCAAGTCCTTTTTTAAGTGTGACTAGCCCCCTCATCCCCCGCCTTCTCCCACTGGGAGAAGGAGCTTTCATTAACAATTAAATGCCGTCATGAATTTAATATTGGATATTCCCTCTCCTGAGCAAGTTTTAAAGCACTGCTTTAAAACGAAGTACAAGTAAGGGTTAGGGAGAGATATTTCTAAAAAAGAAGCACAAGCGAGGATTAGGTAAAGGATTAATATTTATGCTATAAAATCAAAAAAATCTAAGAAAAATAAAAATGACACCCGAACTTTTGCTCTTCCTTATCCAAATTGCCATTGGCATATTTGCACTGGTCATTACCATTTTGCTATTGATTCCAAAATGCCGTAAATGGCTATCTAGAATGCAGCCCGAACCTCGCAGAAAACAGCGAGGATCAGGATTACCCGATGGTATCGAGTTTATTTTCTATCCCATTTACGGGCTAATTAGAATTGTTATTGCCATATTCAAGTAAGTCTTACAGACACGTTAATTCCCTCTGATCGAACCCAACTTATTCCAAATATCTGGCGTTAAAAACGTGGTTACCAGCTTATTCAAATCTACATAACGCAATATACCTTTAAGCTGATTGTTGATTTCAGGATTCTTTAAAATTTCCTCACCTGTACTACGTCCGAGTCCCTGAAAACTATTCCCCACAGCCTCCAGACCTTCTGCCTGAATCACTGCTTTGGTCTGTGCTGAACATTGCTCCACTAAAATACGCTGCAATACCGTCGCCAGATTCTTATCCAGTGCTTCCTTTTGAGTCGCGGTCACATTGCTAAAAGCCTTTAAGTCAGGGTGTGCAGACAAGGCCACAAAGGTCCATTGCATCACCGTAGTTTTATCGGCAGTTGTAGTAGACCTCTCCAGACAATTACTGAGTTGATCGACCGTTGGGCCTGCATTTGCTATTTGCACTACTCCCAACAAGGCAGTTGCCATCAGCGCAGAACGAACGATTTGGGAAAATCTGTGGCTTACAAGGGAAACATAGCGAGACATAAGCAAACTCCGATGAACAGTTTGCCCTTTGTACCACAAAGCATAACAGTTCATCTGTTATTGCATTGCAAAATCAATCTGATTTTTAGCAAAGTACTTGGCGCGTTGATTACGCTAGGCATTCACCCAGTTTCAAAATAAAAATGCCACGTTTCTAAAGCGTGGCATTCTTATCGATTAAAGTCAGATTTTTTTAATTGAGCTGTTTCAACATATTCTTTGCACCCGCATGATTATATTGCGATGCCAGTCCGTTCAGGACGCGTTGAGCCTGTCCTTTGGCATTTGGAAAACGGCTGCTATACGTCGAAATACTGGTCAGACAACGCGCCACCAACATACCGGATTCAGTATAAACCCGCGTTCCTTCTGTGCCTTGCTGCTTGCCATAGTTATAAGCACGCTGGGCATTATTACAGGCATTATTCAGGTTTCTACCATTATTAATGTCACGCCGGGCAGTCACATACAGCTTCATTTGCTGCTGTTGTGGGGTTTCGTTCACGCTCGCACGTGGAGTGGCCACTGTCACCGGCTTAGGCTCTTTCTTCTCGACTTCGGCTTTGGCGAGTTCTTTGCGCTCAAGCTCTTTACGATCGTGGTCTTTCTGTTCTGCTGTTGGTTTTGCTGCTACAGACGTTTTGGCAGTAGCCGTTGCCTTCACCACATTGACCTGTTTCTTGGCTGTCTTCGCAGTGCTCGCAGCCGCCTGATAAAAATTATGTGCTTCAGCTGTTTTCATTAGTCGGGTCAGCAACCGAACGTTACGGGTCTTGCTATTATTTTCTGCCTGACGTTCCGCAACAGGTTCAATCGACACAATCCAGCTTTCCGCAAGATCACCCATCGTACATTTATAGGCACCGATTCCCTGTACAACACCTCGATTTGCAGCGAGACGTGTACGCTGGGCAGGATCATTCACCAGACCAAATTTGCTCTTATATAGCAGGGATAACTTACCCCCCTGTTCATGGCAATATTGCGTCATGACTGAACGTGGATACATGGCCTGAGTGGTATTATGGCGCTGTTGTTGATCCCATAGATAGACATAGTCTTTCGCCTTGCCATCTGGCTGATTGATGCCCCGTTTCACAATCAGTTCCTGGGGACTGTGAAAAGGATGTAATATATTTTTCTTTGCGCCTTGCATGCTATTACATGCTGCCAAGCTCATTGTTATTGTTATCAATAAAAATACTTTCAGTTTCACCGTAGATATCTCAACCCAAAGCATTCACATAAAATAATGCAAAACTGTGCAAACAACAAATACAAGCATCTGATTAATAGAATTATTTTCAAATTTAAAAATATCAAAAATGATAACTATGAGACATTTTAATGGTTATTTTTGAAATTATTTGCATTAACTTTCATGTGGTGCAGTATTATTTTTGTAGATAAAACCTGCTCAAGAAAAAAGACCAAAGAAGGAAGTACGTACTTCTTTGGTCACTCATCTGGCAGGCTGGATCGAGCTTTTATACTTGCATAGCAAACCACTCTCCACCATCCGCATTCAGTTTATGAGCATTAAAATACTTAATTTTCATCAACGTACATTTATTATTTTTATACGTCAGCGGGGTTGAAAATTAAGTACCAAACACGTTTGGCCCTTAGGATTCTAGTCAAGCGAATATTCACTGAATATCCCCAAATTGGGAGGTTTTACAAATATTTTGCCTATAACTGACCGTTCATCGGATACTCCGGCCAATCCTGAGTTGATATAAAAAAGACCCGCCATAAGGCTGGTCTTTTTAAAATACCAAACACTATTTTTTAATGAATATGAGATTCAAACGCTTTCAGACGCTTGTAGATCGACATTAACTCGATAATCTTTGGCCAAGACAAAATCAGGTACTGGAATGATTCACGGACCTTATTAAACACATTCAGGATCTGCATCATCAGACCTAAAGTAATTACTCCCGCTGCAATACTCGGAAATAGCACAAACAGGCCATAGATATTGTCGAGCTGCAAATACCAGATCCGTACCATATTGAAATAGGCATAGTGGAAATACAGGCGGAAATAATTCCAGCGCACCCGGCTAAACAGCTCTTTTAGTGTCAGTGGCTGGGCACGTTCGGCATGATCTTCCCCATATACCAGTTCTTTACGGTAAGCCGCTTCGACTTTCTGGTTATTAAACTCCAGTCCTGGCAGTTTCATACCAACGACCATTAATACCACTGTACCAAAGACCGCCCAGCCCAAGGATGCCCAGACCAGCGCGTGACTAATCTCACCCACAATCGGTAAGGTCTTGACGTGACTTGAAAGCTTATACAGAACTGGCAAAAAAGCCATCAGCAACATAAACGATTCAATAAAGGAAACGCCGAGTTCTTCAGTACTGCGAGCAAAGCGCATGGTATCTTCCTGAATACGCTGTGAAGCCCCCTCAATATGCCGCAGCTTTTCCCAGTAAGCCGTATAGTAATCATTCATTGCTGTCCGCCAACGGAACACATAATGACTGACAAAGAACATGTTAAATACTGCCAGGGTGACATAAATCATCGCGATATAGATAAAGACCAATGCGCCCTGATAGAGCAAAGTTACGTCCCCACCACCACTGGTCAGCATCTTCTGTATCTGGTCATAGAACGGACTGTACCATTCATTCAGCACAACATTGACCTGAACCCCAAACCAGATATTGAACAGGATAAAGGCCGAACCCCACACCGACCAGCGCTGCCAGGGATGACGCGCTACCACATACCAGAATCCTGCAAAAAGCGCAGTTGCAGTCAGGAACCAGAGATAGAACCACAGGAATTTCTGTGACCAGAAACGGCTGATATCAATCGCCATCGTCGCTTCATGGTAGCCTTCGCTAAAACCCACATAACTGCCCCAGCTTGAACCTCCACTATGCCAGATCGCGAGGTTGATAAAGAACCACACCACCACGCTGAGAAAAAACCAGACGGGTTTTGGAAAGAAAGACTTAAACATGTCCTTTGCATGCTCCTTATTTTTAGTAGACCTCAGGTCAATCAATCATGATGAAATCTGCAGCAGTGTAAAGCAGTTCATAACAGGTTTTTCAACCTGATCAAAAAAATATCTGCCTGAAAACTGCTTATTTTTATCAATCTATTTGTAAGCATGAATCATTATGTGTGTAGTGAACTGAATACTTATGTGACGCATCCTGTGATCCATCTTTTGTTGGTTTTAACATCAGTTAACAAGCCTGTACAGAATAGATACGATATATGGTTATTTTCCATCCTACACTACAGCGATATGCACTATTGAAAGAGATCATTCCAATTTTTCATTTTGCAAAAACTATTAAATAACAAAGAAAAATTATGCTATCCTTGAATGAATAGTAAACATAATAACCGCGGGAAGTTAACTCATGGAAAGCTCTGTAATTGAACTACTGAAGCCAATCACCTTGGAAAAAGAAAACTGCACGCCAATTATTTATGAAGAAGGTACAGTGCTGAAAGTAGTTATGCAAACACCAACCAGTCTATTGGTCACTACAGACAACCAGTTTAACTTTACTGTTGCACTAAAAGATGAAAATACAATCTGGAGAGAATTGTAATTCTGCTGATTCAAAGTTTGGTCTGGGTTGTTGTATGTTTTACTTCTTCTCCTGAATACAGATCAACACCTGCCTGACAGTATTATTATTTTAATCCTAAAGCTGAAAACAGATAAAAAAACCTCCC
>NZ_AJXD01000048.1:0-24541 GCF_000264725.1 Acinetobacter sp. HA
TTTTTTTAACACGAATGCAGAAGTTGATGTCTTGTTCAATTAACCATGTAAACCACTGCTCACCGATAAACTCTCTGTCTGCGAACACATTCACAATACGGTCTTTACCAAAAATGGCTATAAAGCGTTGAATCAAAGCAATACGCTCTTTCGTATCTGAATTTCCACGTTTATTAAGCAATGTCCAAAGGATAGGTATCGCTATTCCACGATAAACGATTGCGAGCATCAGGATATTAATATTTCGTTTTCCCCATTTCCAATTGGTTCTATCTAAAGTCAGTTGCACTTGGTCGAATGAAAACATATTGAAAATCAACTGAGAAATTTGACGATAATCAAAATACTGACCTGCAAAGAAGCGCTGCATACGTCGATAAAATGATTGTGGTAAGCACTTGATGGGCAAGGCTTTAGATGCAGAAGAAAGATTACATGTTTGCTTTAAAATAATCACAAGCATGATGAGCGCAAAGCACTTTAAATGTGACTTGTTCCATTTTAGATATTTGTTTAAGATAAGATATAACTCATTGAGATGTGTCATAGTATTCGTCGTTAGAAAACAATTATTATGACATTATTTCAATGAGTTATCTATTTTTGTCGTGTACAGAGCCATTTAATAATTGTCAGACAAATCAAGTCTTAAATTTTATCGAATTTACTAATATGAAAGCGTCAAAACATAACTAAAGGCAAAAGACATGGCTACCACAACTAAAACTACAACATCTAAAAAAAATCTGAATGTCGTTGTCACTGAAACTGCCGAGCAGCTTGAAAAAGCAGCAATAGAGGCGAAAGAGCAGGCAGTGGAAACGCTTGGCGAAAGCAAAGAAAATATTGAAGCTGAAGTAAAAAAACTGAGCAATACTGTGACTGATCAGCTGACCCAGTTTAAACAGGATTTACTACAGCGCATCGATACCCTGAAAGAGCAGTTGTTTGGCTCACAAAAAGAGTTGAATGAACTGACCAGCTTTATCAAAACCGAATTTAATGCGGTCATTGATGATCTATCGAAACTCGGTAAAGAATTAAAAGAAGATGTCACCCAGATTTCAACCAAGCATAAGGATCATCTGGCAGATACCCTAAAACGCTCTAAAGACAGTACGATTGAAGTTTTGAAAAAAGTTAAACCCGTCGTTGTAAAAGGAGAAACCGAAGAAAAAGAAACTGATCTAAAAAGTTAAACAAGCAACAAAACAAAAAAAGCAGCCGAAGGGGAGCATCTATGTTCTCCTTTCGTATTAGACGCAACACTGACTCATAAAACAAAAATAGGGGGTCATGATGCAACATCATCTTATAGCGGCAATATTGCTACTTGCCTTGATCATGGTTTTAAATCTTGAAACCTGGAAAAGCCGTCTAGCCTATCTTGCCATGGTAATACTGAGTTTTAGCTATTTCAGTGTTTTACAGGCCGCAGTTTCCATTATTGCGATTACTATGATTCTGATTTTTTACGCTGCTGTGACAGCAGTACAGAGAAATGCAAGACTACATCACTAATCTACTTACCCTGAACTTCAGGCAAAATAAAAAACGTGAGACCGATGAGCCTCACGTTTTTATATTTTTATCATTTGTGTATTACAGGAGAGTATTTACATCCTAGAACACATGTAACCAGTCACGCTTGTTATGAAAGTCTGCCTGTGGACTGCTGTGCTGCATGGCATAGTATTGATCGCCTTGTGAGGTTTTCAATACAGCAGACAAGCCAAGGAACAGATCAGTCCATTTTAGCTTGTTCAGGGCCATGAAGTCGGTTAGATCCAGGCTGACATTGAGTCCATAATGGGTACGCTTGAGCTGATTCAGGTCGATATCATAAGCCGCTTGTGGCGGCATTTCTTCCGGATAACGGTATTCTTCAAACTGATAGGCTTGCCAGGCCTGAGAAGGAGAGAGATTGATTTCGCGATAAAAATCCTCTTCCTTTACCCCAATAAAAATTTCAAAACACGTCTGTTCCCAGAGGAAGTCCTGACGGGGATGTGCTGCGACCAGTTCTGGCCAAAGCACATACTGGTTCGGATCACGTAGCCAAAAACCCACATTCAATGTGGAGGGACCTTGCTGTTCAATCGCGCCGACCAGCGAGATCGCCTGAAAACGACGATCGAATGCATTCAGTTCGTAACTAGCCATAGATCCTGAACTTAGTTAGACAAGTGCGCAAAGCGAACAAGGTTAGACAGTTTTTGGTTCTGTTTCGGCGCTTTTTTGTAAAGCAACGCGATTTTACCAATGGTTTGTACGATTTCAGCACCTGTTGCTTCAACAATCTCAGTAATGAGAACAGCACGTGCTTCACGATCTTCAGCCACAACTTTCACTTTAATCAGTTCGTGGTCGTTAAGCGCACGCTCAAGTTCTTCGATCACATTTTCAGTCAGGCCTTTGTCACCAAGCATTACCACCGGGTTTAATGCATGTCCGATTTGACGTAAACGTTTACGTTCCTGAATAGATAAAGACGCCATGAGAGATAACCTGATTTTTAAAACGGCTTAGTATAGCAAAAGCAAAAAACAAACGCTTTATATTCTCAGGAAATAATCGGTGCCATCACATAAAAAATCCAACCAACTGTCTTAGATTTAGATACAGATCAATACTGCAAATCATGTGTTTTTCACGTACAATTAATAATTGGAAGTTTTTTTTATTTAGAGAGTTATGGCAACACGCATTACCAACCAGAAGTTATCCAAAAGTAGTCGTGCGTGGATGAGAGAGCATCTCGATGACTTTTATGTGAAGAAAGCGCAAAAAGAAGGTTATCGGGCACGTGCAGCGTATAAACTTCTTGAGATTCAAGAAAAATACGGCATTATCAAACCAGGTATGACGGTTGTCGATCTGGGCGCAGCGCCAGGAAGCTGGTCGCAAATTGCTGGTAAACTGGTCGGTTCTAAAGGTCTGGTGATCGCATCGGATATCCTGGAAATGGATGCACTGCCAGATGTGACCTTCCTGCAAGGTGACTTTCGTGAGCAGGAAGTGTTCGATAAATTGTTAAATATTTTAGATGGACGTACGGTAGACGTTGTAATTTCCGATATGGCCCCCAATACATCAGGTAATAAGGCTGTAGATCAACCGCGTCAGATCTATCTCTGTGAACTGGCCCTGGACTTTGCCAACAAGGTTTTAGGTCCTAAAGGTCAGTTTATTGTTAAAGTCTTCCAGGGCACTGGCTTTGATGAATTCCGTAAGGAAGTTGTTAATAGTTTTAATGTTCTGAAAACGGTAAAACCTGCTGCATCGCGTGCTCGCTCGAAAGAAGTCTTTCTGGTGGGGCAGGGGCGCAAGAAGGCTTCTAAATAAAGTCTACTTGCCAACACGCTAAAAATTGTGCATTTTGTACGTTTTTAATAATTGCAAGTTGAACAAACTTGGAAATTCAGGTCACCCGCGAGGGCATGATCAAATTAGATTGGAAATGGGAATAAAGCTTTGAGCGATCTTTTTAAGAATGCCGTATTGTGGCTCGTGATACTGGGTGTGCTGGTGCTCATCTTCAGCAACGTCAGTGATCGCAATCAGCCGACAACAATGAACTATTCAGAGTTTGTTGCAGCGGTGAATGACGGCCAGATTAAGCAAGTGACAATAGATGGCGAAAGAATTCGTGGTGAGAAATCAAACGGTTCCGAATTTGAAAGTATTCGTCCGGCAGTTCAGGATCCTGAACTGATGCCAAATCTCATCAAGAACAATGTGGTTGTTGAAGGTACTGCACCACAACGCCAAGGCTTGTTGATGCAGTTGCTGATTGCAAGTTTCCCTGTGCTCTTAATCATTTTGTTATTCATGTTCTTTATGCGCAACATGGGTGGCGGTGCAGGCGGCAAGAACGGCCCGATGAGCTTCGGTAAGTCAAAGGCAAAAATGCTGTCTGAAGACCAGATTAAAGTCACCTTTACTGATGTTGCAGGTTGTGATGAAGCAAAACAGGAGGTCGTGGAAATCGTTGACTTCCTGAAAGATCCTGCGAAATTCAAACGTCTGGGTGCCACTATTCCTAAGGGCGTCCTGATGGTGGGTCCTCCGGGTACGGGTAAAACCTTGCTTGCAAAAGCGATTGCAGGTGAAGCGAAAGTTCCATTTTTCAGTATTTCCGGTTCTGACTTCGTAGAAATGTTCGTGGGTGTCGGTGCATCTCGTGTACGTGATATGTTCGAACAGGCGAAACGCCATGCGCCATGTATCATCTTCATCGATGAGATTGATGCTGTTGGTCGTCATCGTGGTTCAGGTACAGGTGGTGGTCACGATGAACGTGAACAGACCCTCAACCAGATGCTGGTTGAAATGGACGGTTTCGAAGGCAATGAAGGGATTATCGTCATCGCGGCAACTAACCGTGCCGATGTACTGGATAAAGCCTTACTTCGTCCCGGTCGTTTTGACCGTCAAGTGATGGTTGGCTTGCCAGACATTAAAGGCCGTGAGCAAATCCTGAATGTTCACTTGAAGAAACTGCCGTCTACAACGGGTGTGGATGTGAAAGTCCTGGCTCGTGGTACTCCTGGTTTCTCTGGTGCGCAGTTGGCAAACCTTGTAAACGAAGCAGCATTATTCGCGGCACGTCGCAACAAGAATACTGTCGACATGCATGACTTTGAAGATGCTAAAGACAAGCTGTATATGGGGCCTGAACGTAAATCGATGGTACTTCGTGAAGAAGAGCGTCGTGCTACGGCTTACCATGAAGCAGGGCACGCAATTGTTGCGGAAATGCTGCCAGGTACTGACCCTGTGCATAAAGTAACGATCATGCCGCGTGGTTGGGCATTAGGTGTAACCTGGCAGTTGCCTGAATTTGACCAGACCAGCCATTACAAAGATAAAATGCTGAATGATATTTCGATCTTGTTCGGTGGTCGTATTGCAGAAGAAGTCTTTATTAACCAGATGTCGACTGGTGCCTCAAATGACTTTGAACGTGCAACCAAAGTTGCGCGTGCGATGGTGACCAAATATGGTATGTCTGACAAGTTAGGCGTAATGGTCTATGAAGATGACTCGCAACAGTCATTTATGGGCAGCATTGGCAGTCGTACGATTTCTGAAGCGACTCAACAGCAGGTTGATGCTGAAGTACGCCGTATCATCGATGAGCAATATAAAGTGGCTCGTGATATTCTGGAAAATAACAAAGATATCGCGCATGCCATGGTGAAAGCGTTAATGGAATGGGAAACAATTGATCGCGAGCAAATCCGAGACATTATGGAAGGTCGTGAGCCTAAGCCACCTAAGGTCTATGTTTCAGATAATCCTGTAATTGATGTAACACCGAAGGATGGGCCGTTGACTCCTCCACCATTACCAGCTAATTAAGCA
The DNA here is from genome assembly GCF_000264725.1 of Acinetobacter sp. HA. Classification (NCBI taxonomy): domain Bacteria; kingdom Pseudomonadati; phylum Pseudomonadota; class Gammaproteobacteria; order Moraxellales; family Moraxellaceae; genus Acinetobacter; species Acinetobacter sp. HA. The sequence continues at coordinate 5,368 of NZ_AJXD01000048.1, forward strand.
GAAAATAAAATAACCACCTTCGGGTGGTTTTTTTATGGCAATGATTTGGATTGTTTTGGCGTGATGCTATATTCAGCTATAAAAAACTAATGAGCAAAAATAAAAATGACAATACCTGTTTTGGAATCCCGTATTTATCAGTTACGTTTAGAAGCGCTGACTTGGAAGCATTTTACAGATTTAGAAGGAGCTTGTGCTGAAGGAGATTTGGGCGAAGTGCTTTATAATTCTGTACCTTACTTAAGCGAATTAAAACAATATGTACAGCAAGCTTTGGTTCAACAAGCTCAGGGTACAAGGATGGCTTTTGCTGTGATTGATTTAACATCGGGTCGAGCGATTGGAACCACCAGTTATCATGATATCAAGCCTGAAATTCCACGTGTGGATATTGGTTATACCTGGTATGCACAGCGTTATCAGCGTACCTATGTGAATCGGGTCTGTAAATATCTTCTTTTAAGTCATGCCTTTGAAGAGCTTAATGCTCGGGTAGTAGGCTTTCGTACGGATCATCTGAATCTAAAAAGTCAAAAAGCAATTGAAGCTCTAGGAGCTAAACGGGATGGCATCATTCGATGTCATATGTTGCGTAAAGATGGTCAGACAGTGCGGGATAGCTATATCTATAGTATTTTAAGAAGTGAATGGGTAGAGGTAAAATCACAGTTACAATCTAAGCTTATGCAATACTCAAATAAACCGCAGTTTGAAATTTAATTCTGGCTTGTTTCAGCTTTGCTTTATATCGCTATCCATACGACAATACGCCAGTTATTGGATTTAGGATGAAAACATGCAGCTGATGCCGTTATTACCACGCGTATGGACATTTGAACACTTAACACTGGATCTGTCCCAGCCGCATGTGATGGGAATTCTGAATGTTACACCGGATTCATTTAGTGATGGGGGCAAACATAATTCTCAAGATGCTGCAGTAGCGCGTGCATTAGAAATGATGGCAGAAGGTGCAACAGTTATTGATGTGGGTGGCGAGTCGACCCGTCCGGGTGCATCGGCGGTTGAAGTAAAAGAAGAAATTCGCCGTGTAGTGCCTGTGGTTGAAGAACTGGCCAAGCACAATGTCGTGATTTCAATTGATACTTCCCAGCCAGAAGTGATTAAGGCTGCAGTGAAAGCTGGAGCACATATCTGGAATGATGTTCGTGCACTGACACGACCGAATGCCTTGCTAACTGCTGCTGAGTTGGATATTCCGGTCATTATTATGCATATGCGTGGTGAACCTACTACGATGAATAATCTGGATCAGTATCAAGATGTCACGCTTGATGTCATTGCGGAATTAAAACAGCGCGTGCAGGATGCTTTAGATGCCGGGGTGAAAGCTGAACACATTATGATTGATCCCGGTTTTGGATTTGCCAAAAATGCTGAACAGAACCTGAAACTACTGAATGAATTGTACAAACTAACTCAACTTGGTTATCCAATATTGTCGGCGTTGTCACGTAAACGCTTTATTGGACAGGTGCTGGATGGAGCAGAAGCCGTAGAACGCGCAGTGGGGTCAGTAGCAGCACACTTGCTAAGTATTCAACAAGGTGCCTGCATGGTACGTGTACATGATGTTAAAGCGACAGCAGATGCGATTAAGGTCTGGAAGGCAATGCAAGCCGCGGTTTAATTATTGGCTAGATTGCATGTTAGGCGGCGTGCTGTTTGGCTTTTAAGCGGCAATATGGTATATAGGGCACGCTTAATTTTTAGTTATAGTTTTAGAGTGCCTGTAATGTTTGCAGATTTACTTCTCCCAATGTTCGATGATGAATATTATCCCGATATTCTGGTTGCTGAAGTAAAGCAGCACATCGAACGTTTTGCCAAAAAGGTGACAAAATCTGGTTTATCTAAATATGAGATTTATCAGTTTGCCAATGCGACTGTGGCAGAAATCAATGAAATGAAGCCGCAGTTCGAAGACCTGGATTCCTCTTTAGATGATACCGCAGCAGATTATATTGCTGAAGCCATGATGATGGTGGTGCAGGAACAGGGATACTTCGAAGTTGAAATGGAAGAACTGGTCGCTACCCGCGAATGGTAAAAAAAAGCCCTGTTTTCACAGGGTTTTTTTTAATGATCTAAAAATGCTTCTTTAAAATTTTTATAATGAATTTCATCCAGCAGTTTCTGTTCTTCCTGCATGCAGCGTTGATGTAATTCCAGATAATATTTTTTTAAATCCTTTTGCAGTGGCACAGGTTCCGGCTCTTTGCTTTGCGACTGTTGATAAGACCAGTAAGCCAATTGACGGATGTGCTGCAAACGTACCAGCAGGGTGCTGCGGGTAGAACTTCTAAAGCCGGGCTCAATTAACACCGCTACAAAACTGCTGAAGGCAAGTAGACCCAGGCAAGGTAAAGCAATGAACGCTGAATGAAAATACTGGTAATTGATCAGTGACAGAACAACAATCAGGGTTTGAATATATAAACAGGATTGCAGGCGCTTTGCGTAGCGTACAGAACTGTACTTGGCCTGAAACTGGGCACGCCAGATATAAGGATAGAGCATACTAATAAGTACGATCGTACCTGCACTAATGGCCTGATTCTTTGAATCCATAAAGTCTGGATAAAAAGGCAGGGAAAAGCACAGACCACAAAATGCTGTAATCAGCATCAAAATCCCGATACGCAAATATAAATACGGATCAATGGTTTGATTCAAATATTTATAGCGGCTATAGCTAAGTCTGCAAAAGAATGCATCAGGATGGCGTAACTGTAATCTGGCTAGATCGAAAGAGCGGGGTGCGGACATGAGGAGGCACACTCTATTTATAAATTTCAGGCACAAAAAAACCAGCTCATTGCTGGGTTTCTGCATTTGCACCATTTTAAACTGAATCAAAATGGTGCCCGAGGCCAGACTCGAACTGGCACGCTTTGTGGGCGGGGGATTTTAAATCCCCTGTGTCTACCGATTTCACCACTCGGGCATGCGCGCCATCATAGATGAGCAGCGAGAACTTGGCAAGATGATTTCTTATTATTTGTTTTATTTTCAGGCAATTTAGCCATTAAAATTTAAAAGAAAGCAAAGCTGATGTTATTCAAAGCTTTAAATTTCAATAAATTAATCGATTTACAGCATTTCATCCAGATAACTGTCCACATCAATATGTTTAATGCTTTTACAGTACTGGTGTTCAGATTTGAATAACTGGCTATATAGGTCGGCATAGCGGTTTAGCTGACGCTTGAGTACTTCATATTCAGGACTTTGAGCCGAAGTCATATAGAGTTTTAATCGGGTTCTCAGGCTTTGTTTGTATGCCCAGAAACACACACGACGCAGTTGATGCAGCTGATAATATTCACTGTCCTGACTGTTTTGACGAAACAGATTTTCCTTATAAAAACGCACAAAGCCAAAACTGACACCAAAGAACAGGAGCGCCCACATCACAAACTGACTTTGTAAAAATTGAATATTCAGGGCAGACAGAATGACGATTACAGCAAGCTTGACAGGACTATGTCGTAATAGTTGATAAAGTGAATGCGAAGAATGTCGAATCTGTTTAATGACCAAAGGAACAATCACCATCAAGAATAAAAGAATTGCCAGAATGGCATAGGCTTGTGCCTGAAAGTTACTCAGCTCAGTAAAATTACTCAGGAAAATATCTTTCAGTACGAAACTGATTGGCACAAAAATCATGCTCGCCAATAGCCAGGGAATAAATTCACGACGGTCATCCAGTACACCTCTGGTCTTGATCTGGCTATAAAACAGGTAATTGTGCTTAAAAGCCGCTGGATAGAGCCGCTGAAGTTGCTGAAGCAGCACATTGACTTGTTGGTTTTGCATGTATGAAGTCGGGCAGGAGATGGATGAGTAAGATTACTATAAAGTAAATTGCTGAATTTTTCCGAAAAATTGCAATGCGCAATTAAATCATCTCACTTGCAACAGGATTTTGTCTTTTTGTCCGGGAATTATGCGAAAATAGCCTATTGTAAATATTATTTGTAAGGGCAGTTCATGACTGATCAATCTCCTGAGACTTTAAGCGACATCGAAATTCTGGACCTGTTACAGGCAATGAAAAACGATGAATTAGATACCGAAGCGAAAGAAGCTATTCGTCAGGGTGGTAAAGCGGGTCGTCAGGAAGCGCATAAACAGGCGCTGGTTAGATTGCATCAGTCATTTGAAGAAAAATTTGTTGAAGCAGTGTCTATCGCGCTTCATTTGAATGAAGCTCAGATCAAAAAGATTCGTTACAAGAAAGACCGTATCCGTATTTTAAAGGCGCGTGGTATTGATTACCTGGCGATTGATGGTGCGGAAACTGCATTTGTATTGGCACAGATCGCGCAGGCTATTGTGCGTGAAGATGCAATCGTGACGCATGACCTGCATAATATTTTCCCATTCTGGAAAGAAGGCTGGCCAATGGTGCAGTTCGATAATGCCTATAAAATTCTGGAAGATGATATTCGTATTCACTACCAGGCAGTATTAGATGCATTGATCAGCAAATACTGATTCAAATGAAAAAGCACCTTAGGGTGCTTTTTTAATCTCTATAGATCAGGGCAATCAGCCAGCTGACCGGTAGAATAAACACTCTCCACCAGCTAATAAGTGGCCAGTAAAAATATTCACCCCACGTCAGGGTGGAATCAAAGCCACGTCGTCTGCGTTCATGCGGATAAGGAATTAAAATTACAGTAAAAACCAGCAGGCCAATTCCTGCCAGTATTAAAATCGGATTCTTTTCCTGCATAAAAAAGAAATACAGCAGATAAATTCCGGAATAAAAACTGAGACAGGCCAACAAGGCAGACAGATTCATCCAAGTTCCTTTTTATTATTGATTTTAAAAGAGAAGAATCAGATTAGCCTGATTCTTCCTCAATATTATTTTTATTGGGTTCCAGTAAGCGAGTCACCAGTAACTGGTCAATTTTGAAATGATCGACATCGACAACTTCAAATTTATAACCCGCATGAATCACGATATCAGCCGGACGTGGAATCTTGCGCAGCTTGTACATCATAAAACCAGCCAGCGTTTCATAATTTTCTTCATCTGGCATTTCATCAATGCCTAAGGCATGTTTCATGTCTTCAATTGGCGTACTGCCTTCAATCAGCCATGAATCAGCATCACGTTTAAAGATCTGCTGATCTTCTTCCATTGGTGTTACCCAGTCACCCATTACGGTAATCATGATGTCAGACAGGGTAATCACACCCACGACAAGTGCATATTCGTTAATGACCACTGCAAACTTTTCTTTGCTCGAACGGAAGCGGTCCAGAAGTTCGGATAAGGTCAGAGTGTCCGGAATCATCAACACATTACGAATGGTAGATTCATTCAGCTGATTGATTTTCTGGTTGTTGAGAATACGGACCAGAATGTCTTTGGCATCGACATAGCCAATTACCTGGTCGATATTTTCATTACAGACCAGAAATTTGGAATAAGGATATTGCGCCAGCTTTTGACGAATACTGTCTTCAGCTTCAGTCAGGGTAAAGAACACCACATTTTCACGTGTGGTCATACTGGAAGGAACATTACGTTCTTCAAGTTCAAACACGTTTTCAATAAAGTGGTGTTCCTGCTTTTGTAGTACGCCAGCCTGAGCACCGGCATCCATCACGGCAGAAATATCTGCAAAGGTAATATTGTCATCCCGGATCGTATTGACTTTGAATAACCGGAACAACAGATTGGCAATGGCATTAATTATCCAGGCCAATGGCTTGCAGATTTTAATAAAAATTTGAATCGGGTTGATAACTGCGACTGAAATTTTTTCCGGTGCAATCATTGCCAGGCGTTTTGGCATCAGATCAGCAAACAGAATGAATAATGAAGTCACCAGAGTGAAAGATAAGGCGAAGCTAATGTTCTCGGTCCAAGGACCATCATATATACGCGAGACAAATTCGGCGATATAAGGACGGAAAGCCCCTTCACCCAGAATACCGCCGAGAATGGCGACAGCATTTAAGCCAATTTGGGAGGCAGCAAAGAAGTCTGCTGAGTTTTCCTGTAAATCCAGCACTTTCTGGGCACGGACGTCGCCTGATTCGGCCAAAATTTTAAGTTTGACCTTACGGGCACCTGCGAGTGCGATTTCAGTCAGTGATAAAAAACCAGCCCCCGCGATGAGTATTAAGATAATCACGATGTTTTGAAAGAGGCTCACGTAATCCACCTGTGGATTGATATTATCTTGGAATATTTTTAACACAAAAAAGGACTTGAGGTGTAAAAACAGATCTCAAGTCCTTACAGTATAAGCTTAAAAAATAATAATTTATGCGAAATTCATTTTAATAAGGTGAAAATTGCGAATTATTCTGCATAAATTCACGATTCTCTTCTTCAATCATCTGGCGCGCTACATACAAAATCAGCTGACGCAACCAGCGATGTGCCGGATGATGATGCAGTAATGGACACCATGCCATCTTCAGTTCAAATTCAGGAATATAGAAAGGGGGATCTTTAAGTAGCAAATTATGGTTCTTGGCTTGCAGGCGGGCAATACGCGTTGGTAGCGTTGCTACCAGATCTACATTTGACGCCAAAAGTCCCGGCATCTGATAGTGACGGGTAAATACTGAAATCTTACGTTTTTGCCCAATACGTTCCAGCGCCTGATCAATCCAGCCAAGTCCGGCCTGCTTTTCAGGATTAACCCCGAATCCCACGCCCATGCCGGTTTTAGATACCCAGATATGCTGTGCATCTAAATAGCTTTTCAGGTTCAGGTTACCAGCAGCAGGATGTTTATTATTTAATAGACAAGAAAAGCTGTCACGCCACACCAGTACCTGATGGAAACTTTGCGGAATTTCATTAAACCGGTTAATCGCCAGGTCAACCTTACCTTGTTCCATGTCACGATAAGACACATCACTAGGTGTCAGAAAGTCCAGAACAACATTGGGTGCTTCAGAGCGTAAAGCTTTGACCAGGCGCGGTACCAGTGTCGCTTCAGCATAATCTGAAGTCATGATACGGAACACACGATTTGAGGTATAAGGGCGGAACTCGGTACGGGGTTCCAGAATCATGGACAGATCAGACAGGGCATCGCGAATACGTGGCTGCAGTTCGAGTGCACGTTCAGTCGGTGTCATCCCTTCAGAAGAACGGATCAGGAGGGGATCATTAAATAAATTGCGCAGACGACGCAAAATGTTACTCATGGCAGGCTGGGTCACGCCAAGTTGCTCAGCTGCACGTGTGACATTTTTTTCGCGAAGAAGTACATCAAGATAAATTAATAGATTGAGATCGACCCGCTCCAGATTCATAAAAAAAATACCGAAAATAAAATCATGAAATTATAGTGATTATGCCATAAGTACTGCGGCTTGTGTACGTGACCGATGAAAAAAAAGCCACCGAATTTATAACAGTTTTTATTCATTTTCAAACAAGGGGTGTACATAAATCGAGTCTGGATTCTGTCTGTCAAATTGGTCAATTACAGGATCAAACTGGATGCCTATTTTTAGTTAAAACAGGGCAAGTGAAAATGATTTCAAGACAAGAAATGAGTCAATGATTAATAGTAGATAAATTATGTGAAATATATAGTTTTGCATTAATCCAGTTTATCGGAAATATAAAGGAAGACTGGCAAAAAAGACCAAAAAAGTCAGGTCATCAAGCGAGTCAAGACTTAAGTCTAATGAATATTTTATATTCAAGAAGCTGAAATTTTAGACAAAAATAAATTTTAAAAATTTAAAAATAAACTATTAAATACAATAATTTATATAAAAGTAATCAATATATAATTAGACTTTCATCTACATATTTTTTAAATAAATAGTGATAATTCTTGCAGAATATTGGATTAATTTTTTTATTGCATCTAATCTCTATACATCGCAACGAGCTGACTAAAATCTAAACAAAGTTTTGAGGGTCTGATTTTAGAACAACGTTGCAGAAAAATCCTAATATTATTACAGGAATATATCATGACTACATATCAAACAGCGATTGATGCAATCCGCGAATTAAAAGCGAAATTCGGCAACACTTGGGCAGACATCAGTCCTGAAGATGCTGCGCGTATGCAACTTCAGAACCGTTTCAAAACAGGTTTAGACATTGCAAAATACACAGCAGCAATTATGCGTCGTGATATGGCTGCTTATGATGCTGACTCTAGCAAATACACTCAATCTCTGGGTTGCTGGCACGGTTTCATCGCACAACAAAAAATGATTGCGAACAAAAAATACTTCGGTACAACTGAACGTCGCTACATCTACCTTTCTGGTTGGATGGTTGCAGCACTTCGTTCAGAGTTCGGTCCACTTCCTGACCAATCTATGCACGAAAAAACTTCTGTTCCTGCATTGATTGAAGAAATCTACACATTCTTACGTCAAGCTGACGCGAAAGAATTGAACGACCTGTTCCGTTCACTTAAAAAAGCTCAAGAAGCTGGTGACACTGCTAAAGCTGCTGAAATCACTTCTCAAATCGACAACTTCCAAACTCACGTTGTGCCAATCATTGCGGACATCGACGCTGGTTTCGGTAACGAAGAAGCAACTTACTTACTAGCGAAGAAAATGATCGAAGCGGGTGCTTGTGCACTTCAAATCGAAAACCAGGTGTCTGACGCGAAACAATGTGGTCACCAAGCTGGTAAAGTAACTGTTCCACACGAAGACTTCATCGCGAAAATCCACGCGCTTCGCTATGCATTCCTGGAAATGGGTCTAGACGACGGTATCATCGTTGCACGTACTGACTCTGAAGGCGCTGACTTGACTCAAAAAATCCCAGTGGTTAAAGAGCCAGGTGACATCGCTTCTCAATACATCAGCTACTTAGATACAACTGAAATTGACATTTCAGAAGCGCAAGAAGACGAAATCCTGATCAAACGTGATGGCAAACTTCACCGTCCAAAACGTCTTGCTTCTGGTCTGTACCAGTTCCGCGAAGGCACTCAAATCGACCGCGTTGTACTTGACTGTGTAACTAGCCTTCAAAACGGTGCTGACCTTCTTTGGATCGAAACTGCGACTCCAAACGTAGCTGAAATCGCTCACATGGTTAACCGTGTTAAAGAAGTTGTTCCAAATGCGAAACTTGTTTACAACAACTCTCCATCGTTCAACTGGACTTTAAACTTCCGTCAACAAGCGTACGACCGTTGGGTTGCTGAAGGTAAAGACGTATCTGCATACGACCGCGCTAAACTAATGAGTGCTGAGTACGACAACACTGAATTGGCTGCTGAAGCTGACGAGAAAGTTCGTACATTCCAGGCAGATGCTTCTCGTGAAGCAGGTGTATTCCACCACTTGATCACTCTACCGACTTACCACACAGCTGCGCTTTCTACTCACGAGCTTGCTCAAGGTTACTTCGGTTCTGAAGGTATGTTGGCTTATGTTGCTGGCGTACAACGTAAAGAAATCCGTGGCGGTATCGCTTGTGTGAAACACCAAGCAATGGCGGGTTCTGACATCGGTGACGACCACAAAGAAATCTTCGCTGGTGACAACGCGCTTAAAGCGGGTGACGATGCGAAAAACACAATGAACCAATTCTCTGCATAAGCACTGAACTGATTCAAAGAAGACCCTGCGCAAGCAGGGTTTTTTTATACCTAAAATAAAATGAATAACCCTATAAATTGTTGAAACAGCTAGATGAAAGGAAAAATCTTCATATTTTCTTCATGATTTAATTTTATACATGTTTTTCTGTGATCAAGCCTTGTAATTTCAATGCCACTGCTTGAATATCCCTATAGCTGATTCAGTTGTCCAACTCATCCTAAAATTCATCAAATTCAAAGTGATTCAGACCTATGCTGTCTAAGTTTTTTATTCATCGACCTATTTTTGCAGGCGTGCTGGCCATCGTCGTGATGGCGATCGGATTATTTGCGGTCATGAATTTACCTGTGGAACGTTATCCAGATATTGCGCCACCGCGAGTGACCGTATCGGCAACCTATTCCGGCGCATCGGCAGAAACGGTGGAGGAGAGCGTGACCCAGGTACTGGAACAGCAGATTAAAGGCATTGATCACTTGCTGTATTTCAGTTCTAGCAGCGATTCCTCCGGGCGTAGCCGGATCAATATCAGCTTTGAAAACGGGACTGATCCAGACACGGCTCAGGTACAGGTACAAAATGCGATTAATGGGGTGCTGAACCGCTTGCCTGAAGATGTACAACGGCAGGGTGTGAATGTGTTCAAGTCGCTGGGCGATACGCATATGGTGATCAGCCTGTATGACGAATCCGGGCGCAGTGACAATATTGCCTTGTCGGACTACCTGATGACACATCTGGAACAGGACATTTCCCGGATTGAAGGCATTGGTGAGGTGGATGTTTTTGGCTCGCAATATGCCATGCGGATCTGGCTGAATCCACTCAAGCTGAAACAGTATAACCTGATGCCTAGCGATGTGCGTGCTGCGATTGAATCACAGAATACCCAGGTCGCAGCCGGTGCTGTGGGCGATCTGCCTACGGTCGAGGATCAGTATCTGAATGCCAAGGTAACTTCGGGCACGCGACTCAGAACAGTAGAAGAATTTGAAAATATCATTGTAAAGTCTGCCCGGGATGGCAGCTTTATCTATTTAAAAGATGTGGCACGTGTTGAACTCGGTGCAGAAAATTATCAATCCTATAGTACCAATAATGGTTATGCATCCGCAGGTCTGGCGATCTCGCTGGCTTCCGGTGCCAATGCCATCGCGACCTCAGAACGAATCAAGGCGGAAATTGCCCGTCTGTCTAATCAGTTGCCGGAAGGCTATAAGATTGCTTATCCACGGGATAACACGCCATTCGTTCAGGAATCCATTAAGGAAGTCCTTAAAACACTGGTTGAAGCCATCATCCTGGTGATTGTGGTGATGTTTATCTTCCTGCAAAACTGGCGCGCTACCCTGATTCCAGCAGTCACTGTACCAGTGGTTTTACTCGGTACTATGGCAATCCTGTATGCTCTTGGGTTCAGTATCAATACCCTGACTTTATTTGCCCTGGTTCTGGCAATCGGTCTGCTGGTGGATGATGCTATTGTCGTGGTGGAAAACGTTGAACGTCTAATGCATGAGAAGCAGTTGACCGCCAAGGAAGCAGCACTAGAATCCATGCAGGAAATCAGTGGGGCTCTGGTCGGTATTACTTTGGTATTGACGGCAGTATTTATTCCCATGGCGTTCTTTGGTGGTTCTACCGGGGTTATTTATCGTCAGTTTTCCATTACGCTGGTTGCTGCCATGTCATTGTCACTGATGGTGGCCCTGATTCTGACACCAGCCCTGTGTGCGCTGATTCTCAAACCAAATCCGAATCCGGCACGTTGGGCGCAATGGTTTAACCATAAACTGGAAAGTGTTAAGCAGCGTTATCTGAAACTTTCTAATGTCACCCTACAACATAAGGCCATCTGTTTAATTTTATTTGCCGGTTTGGTTGCTGTATTTGGTCTGTTCTATAAGGCTTTGCCAACCAGCTTTCTGCCAAGTGAAGATCAGGGAACGCTTAGCATTCAGGTGCGCCTGCAAGAAGGTGCGCCGCTAAAGAATACGGTGGCCACCGGAGAAAAGATTCGTGAATATTTCCTGGAACAGGAAAAAGACAATATCAATCTGGTGATGATGCGTTATGGCCGTAACTTCTCGGGTACCGGTCAGAACCTGGCAACCGGTTTTGTGGCACTGAAACACTGGGATGATCGTCCTGGCGAGGAAAATACTGCGCAAGCTATTCGTGAACGTGCCTTAAAACATTTCCGTGGTTTTAAGGATGCACAGGTCAATATCAATATGCCAGCTTCAGTCAGCGGCCTGGGACAAACCGATGGACTGGAATTCTGGATTCGGGATATAGAGGGAAATGGCCGTCAATATCTGGAACAGCAATTTAAAGAACTGGAAGAAAAAACCAAGCAATATTTAACGTTTGAAAATCTGGGTAAGCGCTCCAATCCGGAGAAGGCTGAATTGAAGGTTAATATTGATCAGAAACAGGCCATGGCCAATGGCCTGACCCAATCCGCGATCAACAGTACACTTTCTGCTGCCTGGGGGGGGAACTATGTCAATGACTTCATCGACCGAGGCCGGATTAAACGGGTAATGATGCAGGGTGATGCAGAATTCCGTTCCAAACCTGAAGATCTGGCGATGTGGCATGTGCGCAATGACCAGAATCAGATGGTGCCGTTCAGTAATTTTGCGACGGTAGACTGGAGCGGTGGTCCGGAAGTGGTAAATCGTTTTATGGGTTATACCGCTTTGCAGATGGAAGCGGATGTCACTAAAGATACCAGTACCGGTGAAGCGATGCGGGATGTAGAAGCATTAGTAGCCGATCAAAAAGGTATTGATGTGACCTGGAGTGGATTGTCCTTCGAAGAAAAACAATCCAGCAATCAGGCCATCTGGCTCTATGCGATTTCGATTGGCTTTATCTTCCTGTGTCTGGCTGCACTCTATGAAAGCTGGAGTATTCCAACTGCGGTAATGTCAGCAATTCCGCTGGGTATTGGTGGGAATATCATTTTCAGTTATTTCGCAGGCTTTCCAAATGATATCTATTTCCAGATAGCCTTACTGACCACGATTGGTTTGTCCTGTAAGAACGCCATTCTGATTGTGGAATTTGCTGCCTTGGCAGAGCAGCATGGCAAATCCGTTGTCGCGGCAGCGCTGGAAGGTGCAAGCTTGCGTCTACGTCCAATTTTAATGACGTCGTTGGCCTTTGGTGCCGGGATTCTGCCACTGGTTTTTGCCTTTGGTGCCGGGGCGGTCAGCCGTCAGGAAATCGGGGTTAGTGTTCTGGGTGGGGTAATCTTTGGAACTGTGTTGGTGCTGATCTTTATTCCATTTATGTATGTGATGATCCGTAGCCTGTTTCAGAAGAAAAAGCAGGCACTGAATTAAGATGCCTGTCATCTACCTTCAGCTATAAAGATCAATGAAGTAACACCATGCTTCACTCAGCTGAGGCATAGTGAATGAAACTAGAATATAAAAATATATGATAACAAGAGGGCAGCAGCGCGCAGATGGATCAGCAAGTTGAACAGGTACGGGAATTATTAAAATTGCATCAGACAGGTGCAGGCCAGCAGCTGGCACAATTGAATATCGCCGATCAGGCAAGGCTATTAGCCGAGCTGAAACCAGCTGAACGGCAGCATCACTTTGAGCAGCTGCAACGCCCGGTAGAAGTCTTTGAATACTTGCCTCTGCATCAGCAGCTTCAGCTTACGGCATCATTATCTCTCGAAGAACTGGTGACCTTACTGGATGCAATGCATTCGGATGACTTTATTGACCTGTATAAACAGCTGCCTCTTTCGGTACAGCAGCAATTGCTGGGCAAGCTTTCAGCACAGTCATGTCAGGTACTAAAAGTACTCCATGCCTATCCGGAGGAAACTGCCGGTGCATTGATGAGTTCGGATTATTTGACGCTGCCTCCTGAACTCAGCATGAACGAGGCAATTGAAACGCTACGTGATATTGCTGGAAATCATGACACGCTGTATCTGATCTATATTGTAGATGCACAGCAACATCTGCTGGGGGTAATTTCATTACGTCAGATTATTCAGGCACTGCCTACCGCGACTATTGCCGAGGTTATGACGAAAGAAGTGATTTATGGCACGGTGGATGAAGATCAGGAAAAGATTGCACGCACACTGGCTTATTACGACTTTATTGCCTTGCCGATTGTTGATACTTCCAAAAAACTGGTCGGGATTGTGACTTATGACGATGCCATGGATATTGCCGAGGCCGAGAGTACGGAGGATTTCCAAAAAGCAGGTGCGGTATCACCGCTAGATCAACACAGTATCAAAACTGTGCCGATTTTATCGCTGTATAAAAAACGGGTATTCTGGCTGGTACTGCTGGTGTTTGGCAGTTTGCTGTCCAGCTTTGGTATTGCCAAATATGAGGACGTCATTGCGGAACATATCGTATTGGTATTTTTCCTGCCGCTGCTGGTGGGAAGTGGCGGGAATGCGGGTTCTCAGTCTGCTACATTGATGGTTCGGGCATTGGCAACTGGTGATGTACAGTTTTCAGACTGGTTCCGTCTGGTTGGACGGGAGTCTCTGGTGGCGCTGTGTCTTGGTCTAACTATGGCCTGTGCAGTGTCGATTCTGGGTTATATCCGGGGCGATCTGATGGTTGCCGTAGTACTTGCCATCAGTATGACTGGGATTGTTTTGCTTGGTTGTCTGATCGGCATGAGTCTGCCATTTGTCTTGAATAAGCTAAAACTCGATCCTGCCAGTGCTTCAGCACCACTGGTGACATCGATCTGCGATGCCAGTGGGGTGGTGGTGTATTTGTTCGTGGCATCCAGACTTTTGTTTTAAGTTAATAAAATTACGCTATATTTTTAATATCTAATTAGGTTAGGCTGAATCATTACACAATGATAAACGGGTTGTTCCGATGATTGAGACAGACAACAGCAACTCACCAAAACTGACACAACAGGAAGTCATTCGCCTGGAACGGGATTTGGCCAAGTTTGCCAATATGATGGACTCCGTAGTCCGGATTCCGTTTACCAAGCAGGGTGTTGGTGCTGATGCTGCACTCAGTACCGTACCTGTGGCGGGAGATCTGGCTGGTTTTGCCTTGACCTGTTATGCCATTTATAAGGCACGTCAGATCGGCGTGCCACAGTCCAAACTGAATCCGGTCATTAAATTGGCAACCATGGACGCCGTGGTCGGTTTTATTCCCGTGGCTGGGACCATCTTCGACATTTTTATCCGTCCTAGCCGTAAGGCCTTGGATATCGTGCATGATCATATCCGTGAGGAATACCAGATCCAAACGGATCGGCATGTGGTACATCCTTTTCTGCATGAAAAACTGGAACAGAAACAGCAGCAGTCTGCATTCTGGCGCAATCCAGTAGTTGCCTGGATCTGGATTCATATTCCGGATATTCTGGGTACCATCTTCCTGATTCTGTTTGTACTGGCAATTGGCTGGGGCGGGATGGCCCTGTATCAATGGATCAGTCAAGCTACTTAAACATAAAACTATAAATAAAAGAAAAGCCTCCGTCAGGAGGCTTTTCGGTATAGCGTTGTGCTCAGTAGATTAAGGACAATCAAGCTGATGCAAAGCGGCTACACGTTGTTCAATCGTTGGATGTGTCTGGAACAATGCAGCTAAGCTGAAACCTTGTTCTTGACCTGCTGAAATTGCAAAGGCTTTCATTTCTTTCGGCATGGCATCTGGCATTTCAGATTCGGCCTGTAAGCGTAATAGCGCAGAAATCATGGCCTGTTTACCTGCTAAACGTGCACCGGCTTCATCGGCACGGTATTCACGATGACGTGAGAACCACATCACAATAGCGGATGCCAGGATACCAAATACGATATCAAGCACAATGGTAATCACGAAGAAAGCAATTCCTGGTGCTTCACCATCTTCACGGCCAAATACGTTACGGTCGATAAAATCACCAGCAACCCGGGCAAAGAACATGACGAAGGCGTTAACCACACCCTGAATCAGAGCAAGTGTTACCATGTCACCATTGGCAACGTGACCAATTTCATGGGCAAGTACTGCACGTAACTCATCTTTGTTCATGCGTTCTAGCAAGCCTGTAGAAACAGACACCAGTGCATCGTTTTTGTTCCAGCCGGTCGCGAAAGCGTTTGACTGGTAAGATGGGAAAATACCCACTTCTGGCATTTTAATACCAGCGCGCTGAGATAGCTGTGCTACTTCCTGTAATAACCATGCTTCTGCCTGGTTACGAGGAGCATTCGGATCAATCAGTTCAGTACCAGTAGTCTTCTTCGCCATCCATTTAGACATGAATAGTGAGATTAAAGAACCCACCATACCGAACACAAAACAGATCACTAGCAGGTTGCCTAGATTCAAGCCACCCGCGCCATGGTAACTACCGACACCGAAGAGTGACAAGATAATGCCAGCTACAACCAGTACCGCGAGGTTGGTTAGCAAAAACAAACCAATCCGCATCATTGAGAAATCCTCTTATTATAGAAAAATAATCTGATTAGCAAATTACAATCATTACCCTCAATATGAGGTGAAATGACTCAAATTTCAAGAAAAAAAATAGTAAATTACCCAGAATTTACCTCATCACCATGATCAACCAAAACTTAGGATGAATGATGAAGAGGAAGGGCTTAATCGTTGATATATATTCTGGCGGATGCAGTGGCATGTGCGGTGGCATAAGAACCGGCAGGCGCATCAGTGAAGCTGCCATCTGCATTGGCAATGATCTGACGCTGATAATTGCTGGCTTTAATGGTAGGCGCTGCCGACGTTTTATAATTGGCAGAGCTGGCCAGAATCTTGGCGGTTTCAACCGGTGCCGCAGCGGCGGTCAGATTAACACCACTGGAATATAGATTGTGATACCGGCTGGTCACACGGCGTACATAGTCTTGCGTCTCGCGGAAGGGCGGGATACCGCCATATTTGCTGACATTGCCTTCACCAGCGTTATAACCTGCCAGTGCTAAAGCGGTATTGCCATTAAAACGTTTCATTAGCCAGGCCAGATATTTGGCACCTGCCATAATATTCTGATGCGGATCATAAGCATTAGATACATTAAAGCGGCGTGCGGTAGCAGGCATGAGCTGCATTAGTCCCTGAGCACCGACTGGAGAACGGGCATGGACATTAAAGCCAGATTCAGTATGCATCACAGCCTTGATCAGACCTTCAGAAATACCGTGCTTTTGTGCAGCCTCACGGATAATTGAATCAAAGGCATTTTTGTTTTTGCTATAGCTCGGCAATACCGAAGCCTCACTTGAGCCCCAGTTGCTATAGCTATGAATGTTACTGTCCGGGTAATAGGTCTTTTTTTCTACTTTTAGATTACTGTAGCGACCTTTATTATTCGTCAGCAGGGTAACACCATTGCTATCTTTCATTTGATAGATCGTCTGACCTGCATGCGAAAAAGCAGCAGTTCCCATCAAAATATAAAGACAACTTAGTACAGAAGTCCCCTTAAACCACAAATTTTTATTCATTGTAAGTATATGTATTGAACATTTGTCCCCAAAACTTACTACAGAGTTTAACAAAATTTACTGTAATGAAAAGTGATGAGCGACGCATTTATAAACAAGTTTGTAAATGCAAGTCCCTAATGTTGAAGAACTAACCAAAAAAAATATTTATTTTTTTTTAATATGGCTTTCTTGACACACTTAAATAATTGATTCTAAATATAAAATAAATTGGTTAAAAAATGATCAATTTAAATAGAACCCTTATTTTTGGGGCCGATAAAGCTGTCAAGTCGTTTTAAATCCACAAAGTTATCCACAGGTTTTGTGGAAAACTGTGGAAAAGTTCAAAACATAAGCATCCTGGATAAAAAATGAACTGTTTCGTTCAATTTATCAATCTAAATAAAACATGAAGTTTAGAGTATTACTTCAATAACAGGAAAATAAATTCTTTTGATGCGAGAAGCACCCGAATCGGATAAAATTGCGCGGTATTTTTATTTATGGGTTATTCTCGTCTATGTACTCGCCAGTTGAATCCGAGCAAGGATTTAATTTCAAACCAGAATTGCCAACAAGCTCTGCCTATTACCGTTTGTTGAAAAAGCTTCGCCGTCAGGTCGGACACGCTATTCGTGACTTTAAAATGATCGAAGATGGCGACAAGGTCATGGTGTGTATTTCTGGTGGTAAAGACAGCTATACCTTGTTAGATATCATGCTGCAGTTCAAGCGTATCGCACCTATCAACTTTGATGTAGTTGCAGTAAACCTGGACCAGAAACAGCCGGGCTTCCCTGAAGATGTATTACCACGTTATCTTGAAGAAAATAACATTCCGTATTACATCCTGGAAAAAGACACTTACAGCATTACCAAGAAACTGACGCCTGAAGGCAAGACTTACTGTGCCGTATGTTCTCGTCTGCGCCGTGGCTCGCTGTATGGTTTCGCGCAAGAAATTGGTGCGACCAAAGTTGCGCTCGGTCATCACCGTGATGACATCTTGGCAACGTTCTTCCTGAACCTGTTCCATGGCGGCAGCTTAAAAGCGATGCCACCAAAACTGTTGTCTTCAGACAAGAAGAACATCCTGATCCGTCCACTGGCTTATGTGGAAGAGAAGGACATCATCAAATATGCCGAGATGCGTCAGTTCCCGATCATTCCATGTAACCTGTGTGGTTCTCAGGAAAACCTGCAACGTGCCATTATTAATGACATGCTGCGTGACTGGGATAAAGCTCATCCGAAACGTCTGCACAGCATTTTCGGTGCACTGCAAAATGTTTCACCGTCACAACTGGCTGACCGTGAACTGTTTGACTTCGAGGCACTCGACAGCCAACGTGAATTCGACTTTAAAGATTCTTGCTCAACTGAAGAAGCAGTAGAAGGCGAAAGCAAGCGAATTAATATGGTCAACCTCGGTTTTGCTGCAGATTAAGACCTTTTTGACGGGTATTCATTCAAGTTGAGTGCCCGTCAAGCCTTATCAATCAAGACTACGTACATAAAAACAGAAAGATAATGACAAAAATTGAACGCTGCGTACAAAATTCGTTAGCCATTCGACAAATGATCATGTTATAACAATCTGCAAGCGCAATAGCGTCAACAATGATGTTGTCTGGATAGACGACACACACGAACTAATAAATTGAGGAAAGATCATGCCTGCTTTTTTAACTGATGATTGGTTTTCAACTGTAGAAACTCTGACTGCTCAAGCAGGTGACCTAAACCTGGCGCCAGCGCTTGCGAATCTTGCAATCAACCTGGTGGTTGCGGACGCTACAGGTAATACTGAATTATCTTTAGATGGTGGAGCGATCAAAAAAGGTCTGTCTTCAAATGCGAAGACTACGCTGAACATGGATGCAGAAACTCTGCGTAAAGTATTCCTTGAGTTTGACATGGCTGCTGCAATGCAAGCATTCATGACCGGTAAGATCAAGGTTCAGGGGGATATGTCTCAGCTGATGGCATTGCAAACTGCAAAACCAAGCCAAGAGCAAAAAGATCTGTTCAAGAAAGTGCTTGAGCAAACAACCTGATCAGTCCTATCTGCATAAAAAAAGCTTACCCAAGGGTAAGCTTTTT
>NZ_AJXD01000049.1:0-151169 GCF_000264725.1 Acinetobacter sp. HA
TTTTTTTATAGGTGATCAAATCATCTTAGTGATCAGAGGCACCTGAGATACCAATACCTGTTTGTGAACGTACAAACTGTGCATCGAATGCTTTGCGTTCCGCTTGTGCTTGTGCAGAGTTATCTGTCACAGAGAACAGCCAGCAGAAGAAGAATGCTAAAGGCATCGCAAATAATGCAGGACCATTGTATGGATTAATTGGTGTATCAGAAATACCCAATGTATCTACCCAAACTGCTTTAGACAGTACGATAAGTACCACTGCTAATACTAAACCTACAAGACCACCTGCTACTGCGCCACGAGTTGTTAAACCTTTCCAGAACATGGAAAGTACAAGTACCGGGAAGTTGGCACATGCAGCCACAGAGAATGCTAGACCAACCATGAAGGCAACGTTTTGCTTCTCGAACAGGATACCCAAAATCATGGCAAAGATTGCAAGACCTAAAGTCGCAATTTTAGACATACGCAGTTCAGATTCAGGCGTGGTTTGACCTTTCTTCAATACGTTGGCATACAAATCATGTGAAATTGCTGATGCACCTGACAAGGTCAGACCTGCAACAACCGCAAGGATGGTGGCAAATGCAACTGCTGAAATGAAGCCCATGAACAAGTCACCGCCCAATGCATCAGACAAGTGAACTGCTGCCATGTTGTTACCACCCACAAGCTCAAGCTTGCCAGTGATGGCCATTTTTGCAATATCCAAGAATTGCGGGTTATTCGATACATATAGAATCGCACCGAAACCGATGATGAAGGTTAACAGGTAAAAATAACCAATAAAGCCTGTCGCCACGACCACCGATTTACGTGCTTCTTTGGCATCTTTTACTGTGAAGAAACGCATCAGGATATGTGGCAGACCTGCTGTACCAAACATCAAGGCAAGACCAAGAGAGATTGCATCAACCGGGTTAGACGCCAAGCTACCAGGACCCATGATTTTGGTTGCATCAGCCAAGCTCAGATCATGCACTTTTGAATAGACACCAATCGCCTGTTCAAACATATTGGTAAAACTGAAGCCCACGCCTTTCATCACCATGAAAGCCATGAAGGTCGCACCAGATAACAGCATTACGGCCTTGATGATCTGTACCCAAGTCGTTGCCAGCATGCCACCGAACATCACGTAAGCCATCATCAGTAAACCGACAATAACAACTGCAATATTATAGTTCAGACCGAATAGAAGCTTGATCAGCTGGCCTGCACCCACCATCTGTGCAATCAGGTAGAACGCTACTACAACCAAGGAGCTTAATGCAGCCAAAGTACGTACTGGTTTTTCCTGTAAGCGGAAAGAGACGACATCTGACAGATTATATTTACCCAGGTTACGCAGACGTTCTGCTACCAGAAACAATACGATCGGCCAACCCACCATGAAGCCCAGGGAATACAGCAAGCCATCGAAACCAGATAGGAATACCATTGCGGAAATACCCAGGAAGGATGCTGCTGACATATAGTCACCGGCAATTGCCAGACCATTCTGGAAACCAGAGATCCCGCCACCGGCTGTATAGAAATCTTTGGTATTGGTGGTTTGTTTTGCCGCCCATTTAGTAATAAACAGGGTTGCTCCCACAAAAATCAGGAACATGATAATTGCAGGCCAATTGGTTGCCTGCTGTTCAGCTGCACCCAGATCAGGACCGGCCAGTGCCATACCTGAAGCTATTGTGGTCGCAGCAAAGGCAATAAGAGAATTCCATTTCATCTTAGTGGTGTCCTTTTTCATGAGCAATCGCTTCTACTTCACGAATTGCTTCTTCAGTAAGTTGATCAAGACGGTTATTCGCGATATAGGAATAGACGCCGCATAAAATAAATGACAGCACAATAATTCCCAAACCTAGCGGAATACCCCAAGTCGTTACACCACCTGAAATTGAAGACAATAGAAATTCTTTGTTGTAGCCAACAAGCAACATGAAACCCACATAGACAAATAGCATGATGCCAGTCAACGTCCAGCTCAGCATACTTTTCCTGCGGACCATTTCCTTAAATTTTGGATTCTGTAGAATACGATCTACTTGTACCTCATCCATAATTACACTCCTGTAGCCCAACCTTGGGCCGACTATTTTTTAATTCGAATTATCACTGTTACAAATTAACAATAATCGCAGGTGCTTGTAATTTAGACTTTGGTCGTTAAAAAATAAGCAATTTGAACGCCTGCGTTCATGATGCTGTATCATAGCCGCATGCTCAGTACACTTCAGGCAATATGAACAGTTGGCTCATCATAGGGGTACTCACCCTCTATATCGCATTACTCTTTGTTTGTGCATTTTTCGGGGAGAAACACGCCAGTCGGCTCAGCACTCGTGGACGCATGCTATTGTTTAGCTTAACTTTAGGTGTCTACTGTTCTTCCTGGACCTTTTATGGAGCAACAGGTGCTGCAGTACGTGAAGGGATTATTTTCCTACCTATCTACCTCGGCCCACTGCTTTTTGTCGCGATTGGTTATGACATCTGGCGCCGGTTGGGACGAGTACGTCAGCACCATGCCATTTCCTCGATCGCAGATTTTGTCGCGGCACGTTATGGTAAAAGTGGACCACTGGCTTCACTGGTCACCATTCTGGCAGTCATTGCGATTATTCCCTATCTGGCCTTGCAATTGCGTGCGATTGCCCTAAGTGCATCCGTGATTCTGGAACCTTCCGCAGGGGTAACAGGCACGACCAATGGCGTGCTGTTCCTGACCGGTATTCTGGCGATTCTGGCGATGATGTTTGGTACCCGGCAGATTGCCAATACTGAACAGCATGGCGGCCTGATGCTGGCAGTCGCCTTTGAATCTTTCGTTAAGCTGTTTGCATTACTGGCAGTTGCTGGTTTCTTCATGTTTGCTGCACCAGAAAATTTGTCGCAGATTACGGGCGATATCAAAACCACCTTCCATGAAGTGCAACTGTTTGGCGTGCCAGAAAGTTTCTGGGTACAAACTTTACTCGCGGCATTGGCGATTATCTGTTTGCCGCGTCAGTTCCACGTGGCCGTGGTTGAACTGCGTGATGAAAAGCATATCCGTGGCGCCCGCCGCTGGTTTGCAGTTTATCTGATTCTGACTACCATCGCGATCATTCCAATTGCCAGTTGGGCACTACATGCGGCACCACATTATCTGGCGATTCCAGATGTAGCAGTACTGTCTTTGCCTCTGAGCTATAACCAGGACTGGCTGACCCTATTAGCCTTCCTCGGAGGATTCTCGGCATCCACCGGGATGTTATTGGTGTCTTCCGTTGCCTTATCGATCATGCTGAGTAATGACTTGATCATGCCGGCGCTGTGGCGTTCTAATCTGATTTCACGCCATGACAAACGTCTGCCACTGGTACTGAAATTTACCCGACGCATCTCTATCTTAGCTGTAATGCTGATGGGCTTCCTGTTCTTCAATTTCTTTAATGATATTGATCAGCTTTCTATCTTCGGTCTGCTGGCCTTTAGTGCGGTGGCACAGTTTGCCCCTGCCCTGATTGGTGGTCTGTACTGGCGGGGTGGCAGTAAACAGGGTGTCTATGCCGGCTTGCTGACCGGTTTTGCTTTGTGGGCTTATACCTTACTGTTCCCGACCATTCTGCGTAGCCTGCCCGAAACATATCAGCAGTTTAGCCACGACTTTCTCAATTATGGCCCACTGGCGCTCAACTGGCTTCGTCCTGAAGCATTACTGGGTTTTGAATCCTTTGATTCCCTGACTCATGGTGTGGTGTGGTCACTCGGTCTCAATTTACTGCTTTACATTTGGGTGTCACGCATCTTCCGTCCAAGTGTGGCAGAGCAGATTCAGGCGGAAAGTTTCTTCTACTATGAAACCAAACCCCTGCCTTCACAGAGCCCAACTACTGAAGTGAGCTATTCCCATCAGGATGTGGCCCGTTTAAAAGTCGGTGACCTGATTACGCTGGCCAAACGCATTACCGGTGAAGAACCCACCACGCGTGCATTCAAGCAGTTCTGTACCCAGAATAATGTCGAGCTGAATGAAAATAGCAGTGCCAATGGCATGTGGTGGCGCTTTACCGAGCAATATCTGGCTGGCACGATCGGTGCTGCCTCAGCGCGTACCTTATTGACCACTGCGATGGTAAATAACGGTCTGGCTCTTGGTCAGGTTGCCAATATTCTTGACCAAGCTTCCCAGTGGCAACGCTTTAACCAGAACCTGATCATGACCATGATCGACCATATGACCCAAGGTGTCAGTGTCGTCGATGAAAACATGTGCCTGGTAGCATGGAACAACCAGTATCTGAAGCTATTTGATTATCCAAAAGATATTGTTTATGTTGGTTGCCCGATCGCCGACCTGATTCGTTATAACGCCGAGCGCGGTGAATGTGGGCCGGGTTCGGTTGAAGAACATGTACGTAAACGGATTCACTGGATGCAGGTCGGTAGTGCACATGAATTCGAGCGGATCCGTAAAGATGGCCGCGTGATTCAGATGCGTGGCAATCCGATTGAAGGCGGTGGTTTTGTTACGACCTTTGCGGATATTACCGCCTTCCGTGAAAATGAAGCCGTACTGGAAGCACGTGTGCGTGATCGTACCCAGCAGCTTGCGGATGCCTTGTCCGAACAGCAACTGGCTCGTGAACAGGCAGACAAGGCGAATATGTCCAAAAGCCGCTTTATTGCAGCAGCCAGTCATGACCTGTTACAGCCGATGCATGCAGCACGTCTGTTCAGTACGGCACTGGAACAAAGTGTGCAAAGCGAAGAAGATCGCAAGACCTTACAGCAGCTGGACCGTGCCTTGTATGGTGCAGAAAGCATGCTTTCTGCCCTGCTGGATATTGCCCGTCTGGAAGGTGGAACGATTCAGCCGAAGCGTCAAGCCTATCCATTGCATGATCTGCTCAGCGATCTGGAATTACAGTTTAAATCCATCGCAGCACAGCGTGGCATCAAGTTCAGTGTGCATGATGCGCAGTTCTGGATTGATACTGATCCACAATGGATTCGCCGGATTATCCAGAACTTTGTCAGCAATGCGCTCCGTTATACCGCCAGCGGCAAAGTGATTGTGGGTGTACTGCGTTCCAGCAGCAAACCGAATCATATCCGTATTGGCGTATGGGATACCGGACCGGGTATTGCCGAAGAACAGCGGATCAAACTGTTCCAGGAATTTGAGCGCTGTGGTCATACCTCTCCATGGGGTGAACAAGGTTTGGGGCTGGGTCTGGCGATTGTGCAGCGTATGACCAGCATGCTGGACTATCCGGTACACGTCTACTCTGAATATGGCAAAGGCTCCTGCTTCATGATTGAAGTACCGCTCACTGAGGCACCAAAAGTTGTGGCAGCTCCAGTGCAGGCGGTACCGCTGAAATCCAAAGCCTTTAAAGTGCTATGTCTGGACAATGATGAAACCATTCTGGAAGGTATGTCGACCTTGCTGACCAAATGGGGATATCAGGTATTTAAAGCTACAGAGCCTGAACAGGCACAGGAAATGATTGAACAGGAAAATATTCAGGTCTGGCTGGTGGATCAGCATTTGAATCATGACCAACGCGGCCTGGACTTTATCGTAGATAATCGTAAGCCAAATGTACCGGTTGCCTTGATCACTGCGGATTCTGATCCTGAACTGCCACAGCAGCTTAAGGAACTGAATATTGTGCTGCTGAAAAAACCGCTGAAACCTGCTTCATTACGTTCATGGCTATCGGGTTTAAAAATCTCAGACAGTTAAGTGGTTATGGTTTCGATAAGTGCCTGTTTTACCGTGTAAAGCAGGCACTTTTTATGTTAAATGTCACAAAAATTTCAATATTTGCATGATTTTTAAGCGTATGTGCCAAAAATATCAGAATCAGGCTAAAAATCCTTACATCAATTGACCAAAAACATCATTTTAAAAATCGCTATGGCAAAACTTCACCATTCCTGACGTGAACCTGTGTGTACTTGGTTACAATATTGTAAGCTATTATTTTATATAAACTAATATAGGATTAACTTGATTGCTTGAACTTTAGTCGTATTTTTTCATGCCCCTATTTCGCTCTAAAAATATGACTTAGAAACGATCAGTATCTATTCATGCCTATATTCCTCATCCGCATGTCAGCTGATCATTTATTACTGCATAAAGGATGACTAATCATGAGCCTAGACACTAATACTGAGATCAATCAGAACCGACAGTTTCATCGTCAATACGGTGCCAATGCCATGCTGCCGGCAATCGACTGGAATAATCTGTTTAAGTACAGCAAACTTGATCCTGCTCAAATTGAAGCGCTAGAAACCCTGTATCAATCTGCAGTTCCTCTCGCCCTACAGGTATTTGATGAGCTGCACTTTGATGTGTTTGAGCCTTTTGCCTATAAGCCGCAAGGTCTGGGGCTGTTCGAGCGTCTGGCAGAGCAGGAATCGAAGCTGATTCAGTCTCTGGAAACCGAAGCTGCAGATTTAAGTGAAGATACCCGTCATCAGATCTGGAGCATGTTATTGCGCGGTGGTGCGGTACTGGTATTTAAAGCATGGCTGGCCAAGGTTAAAACTGGTGATGACCAGCTGGACACCTCACAGTTTGATGAACTTTCTGAGCTGCTCTTTATTAAAACCTCACCAATCGAGCTGGCAGAGCGCCTACGCGTCGATCCAAAGTCAGAACAGGATCATATTTTCCTGATGTATGGCAATGATGTTTACCTGGATCGGTTTAACAGCCTGGAAACGGCTGCGCTGTTTGTCGATCTGGGTGTGTATGATGCAGCTTTTTTAAGTCTGCGTGACGACCGTGTTGCTGAATACCTGATGTCAAAAGGCTATGTGACTCAAGAACAGATTGATGAACTGCAATGTGCCTTGAACCCGCTGTTCTGTGCTGACCTTACGCCAAAACAGGACTGTATTGCCTAAAAGCAGATATTCAGACCATAAAAAAAGACCTCTGCGGAGGTCTTTTTTTGGCGCTTCGAAAAGCTTAGATTTTCTTTTCTTCAATATTCAGCGCATTGATCGCCAAGACAGCCTGGGTACGGTTCTGTACGCCAAGCTTACGGAAGATCGCAGTCACGTGGGCTTTAATGGTTGCTTCCGATACATCCAGTTCATAAGCAATCTGCTTGTTCAGCAAACCTTCTGCCACCATCATCAATACGCGGAACTGTTGTGGGGTCAAAGACTGAATACGTTCAGCCAGTGCAGTTTCATCAGCCGCACGCGGATCAAAGTTCATATTAGCTGGCAGATTTGGCGGTAACCAGATTTCGCCTTCCAGTACTTCCCGAATCGCTTCACCAATATGGCTTGGATGTGCTGATTTTGGAATATAACCCATCGCACCATGTGCAATTGCGCGTTGAATGATGCTGACTTCTTCGTGAGCCGATACCACAATAATTGGAAGCGAAGGATATTGAGCACGGACATGCACCAATGCAGAAAAGCCGGAAGCACCCGGTAAATTCAGATCCAGCAGCACAAGATCAGGTTCAGGACCATTTTCCAGGCGTTCATAAAATTCATTGACTGCTGCAGTTTCATGAATTTGTGCTTGCGGTAAGCTATAACGAACGGCTTGAATTAAAGCATGACGAAACAGTGGATGATCATCAACGATTAAAATATTCATAGGACGTGAGAGAGATCTTGTGCACGGTAGCTTATATTCTACCTGTAGTCGGTAGGTCAGCGATATGCAAGACTGTACAATTTTTAAAAATAATATCCAGTTTCGTTACATAAACTCTAGAATATGGGTATTTCACTAATTATTTAATTCTCATCATTTTTTTGTATATGTGTTATTAGCTGACTAGAATGCTTATTCTTATTCAATATAAGTCAAAATATCAATGTATTAGTTGCGATTGGCTTTCCAAAAAGCAAATATTTTAGTTATATCTCAAATGTAGATAACTTTTCAGCTTTTCCTTATTTTACACCCATGAGTGCATTTTGGATTAATAGGTTCATTCCGAGACTAACCCGTTTTTAGGTTCCAAAATGTCAAATCAAGATCTACAAAAGCCGCTCAATATCGTTGCCGTTTCTGGTGGTTTAAATCATCCTTCTAAAACTGAAGCGTTGGTACAAGCGATTATTGATGAGCTGGGTGAAGCCACACCTATCAATGTACATTTCATTAAATTCAGTGAAATTGGTCAGTTACTGGGTGGCGCAATCTACCGTAACCAGTTACCGCAACGCATTCAGGATGATTTGGCAGTTGTAGAAGCAGCGGATGCACTGATCGTCGGCACTCCAGTTTACCGTGCCTCTTTCACTGGCCTGTTCAAACACTTCTTCGACTTTGTAGAGCAAACGGCGCTGGTGGATGTTCCTGTCCTGTTAGCAGCATCCGGTGGCAGTGACCGTCATGCACTGGTGCTTGAACATCAATTACGTCCATTATTCAGCTTCTTTCAGGCACAAACATTACCAATTGGTGTGTACGCAACGGATCGTGACTTCACACCTGAATATACCATTCACAGCGAACTGCTTCGCGCACGTATCACACTGGCTGTCGCACGTGCATTACCAATCCTGGAATGGGCACCAGCCAAAGGTCAACGTGCTGAAGTGATTAAAGAAAAGTCTCAACAAGCCAATCAGAACCTGGGCATCAATAAACAGATTGAACAGGAAGAAGTGCTGCCTTCAGCAGCAGTGCCTAGCCTGGATGCAGCAGAGTCCCGCTTACACAGCAAAAAAGCACCAAAAACTCAAGTTGCTTAACGAAAAACTTCTTCAGAGGGTGAGAAGAATGTCAAATAAAAAACATATTACTTTTGCATATTGGGTTCCAAATGTGAGCGGTGGTCTGGTGGTGAGTAACATCGAGCAGCGCACCGACTGGAGCTATGACTATAATGTACGTCTGGCACAGACAGCGGAAAAGGCTGGCTTTGACTATGCCCTGACCCAGATCCGTTTTACTGCAGGCTATAATGCAGAAAATCAGCATGAATCAGTCAGTTTTAGCCACGGTATTCTGGCAAAGACTGAACGTTTGAAAGTCATCGCTGCGATTCTGCCAGGTCCATGGAAACCTGCGCTGGCTGCTAAACAGCTGGCAACCATCGATCACCTGACCAATGGCCGTATTGCAATTAATGTGGTCAGTGGCTGGTTCCGCGGCGAGTTTGATGCAATTGGTGAAGAATGGCCAGAGCATGACCAGCGCTATGCCCGTTCAGAAGAGTTTATCCGTAGTCTGAAAGGTGTCTGGACTCAAGATCATTTCAGTTTTGATGGCAAGTATTACCAGTTTAATGACTATAGCTTGAGTCCAAAGCCGGTACAGAAACCGCATATTGAAATTTTCCAGGGGGGCAGCTCCCGCGCTGCACGCGATATGGCTTCACGTGTATCCGACTGGTACTTCACCAATGGCAACACACCTGAAGAATTGAAAAAACAGATTGATGATATCCGTGAAAAGGCCAAAGCCAACAATCACCAGGTAAAAATCGGTGTGAATGCCTTCGTTATTGCACGCGATACTGAGGAAGAAGCACAAGCAGTACTGCAGGAAATCGTTGCCAAGGCCAATGTCCAGGCCGTGAGATCTTTTAGTGATGCAACGCGGGAAGCAGGTGCAGCAACCGCAGAAGGTGAAGGTAACTGGGCCAAGTCTACTTTTGAAGATCTGGTTCAATACAATGACGGCTTCCGCACTAACCTGATTGGTACACCGCAGCAAATTGCTGAACGCATCATCGAACTGAAAAAAGTCGGTGTGGATCTAATTCTGTCTGGCTTCCTGCACTTTATTGAAGAAGTTGAATATTTTGGCCAAAAGGTATTGCCTTTGGTCCGTGAACTTGAAGCACAACAGGCAACGGCTGTGCAACAAGAAGACGCTGAGCTCGTATAAGTATTCCAATAAATCTCAGCGCTTTCCATTCACTCCCCTAAGGCTCGGCTTAGGGGATTTTTTTATCTGGGCAGAAAACCAGGCAGTACAGTACAACGCTAGCCGGATTCTGTATTCCTCCCTACAATGTGATGCAATTGCAAGAATAGATGTTTTAACTATGTATACCGGTATTGTCCAAGGCCTGGAAAAGGTCGTTGAAATTCGCAAAGGCAATGGCTTTATTACGATCATTGTCAGTGATCAGCAAGGTTTCTTTGCAGATGTATTTATTGGTGCCAGTGTCGCACTAAATGGTGTATGCCTGACCGTGACCACGATTGACCATGAACAGCAACAGATTCATTTTGATATTTCTAATGTCACGCTTGAACTCACCACTTTAAAATCACTTAAAGTCGGTGATGAAGTAAATATTGAACGTTCAGCAAAAGTGGGGGCGGAAAATGGCGGTCATAACCTGTACGGACACATTGAAGGCACAGCTCAAGTCACCCAGATCGAGCGTCGCGGTGAAACCCTGCATATTAACCTGCAGATTCCAGCTGGCAATATCAAATACTTTTTCCTGAAAGGTTTTATCGGACTGAATGGCTGCAGCCTGACAGTAAACCATGTCGATCGTGTCAAAAGTGAGATTTCGATTGACCTGATTCCAGAAACCCTACGTCTAACGACCTGGAAATCTGTTCAGGTTGGTGATGAAGTGAATTATGAAATTGACCAGATGACCCGAACTCTGGTAGATACGCTGGAAAATATCCATCTCGCCAAAGGCTAATACCTTCAGAGCTGATAGTGACAAACTTCAGCTCCTATCACGTTAATATTTCTCTACTATTTCTGTTTGATCAGATTATCTAGAATGCATGGCATCTTATTGATTTAGAAAACTGTCATGCATCTGATCTGGTTCCGGAACGACTTACGCCTTCATGACCATGCTGCCTTATGGCATGCAGCACAAAGCAGGCAATGTCTGGCGCTGGTCATCCTGTCACCTGAACAATGGCAACTGCATCAGGATGCACCGATCAAGATCGACTTCTATCTGCGCCGGCTAAAAATCCTGAAACAGCAGCTAGAAGCATTGAATATCCCTCTTCTAATTTTAAATATTCCACTCTGGAAAGATATTTCAGAGCAGCTTTTGGCACTGTGCCAGCAATTTCAGATCAGCACCGTGCACTGCAATATCGAAACCGGGCTTAATGAGCAGCAGCGTGATCAGGCTGTCGAGCAATTATTGCAACAGCATCAGATTAGTTGTGAATACTATGAAGATCGTACCCTGTTTCCTTTAGGTTCGATCCGCAATCAGAGCCAACAGCCTTATCAGGTGTTTAGTGCATTTAAAAAGAAATGCTATGAACGGCTGCTTATCGATGTGCCTTCCTGTTATCCAGATATTGAAGCACAGCCTAAGTTACAACTCGATCTTTCTCAGTTTAATTTTAATTTGGATAAATTTTCTGAGGCTTATCGGCCAGAGACAGCCAACCCGTATTGGCCAGTTGAAGATAAACACGCCTTTGAATTACTGAATGAATTTATCGCAGACCGGCTAAAGGATTATAAAACCGATCGGGATTTTCCAGCGATCGATGGTACCAGCCAGTTATCGCCGTATTTAAATATCGGTATTCTTTCAATCCGGGAGTGTGTGCAGGCTTTATTCACCTCTTCTCAAGGTTATTTCCAGCTTGAAGATGTCGGTCAGCAGACCTGGCTGGATGAACTGCTCTGGCGTGAATTTTACCAGCATACCCTGCACGATTTTCCTAAAGTGTCCAGACATCAGCCATTTAAGGAAAATACCAAGGCGATAGAATGGCGTGATGCTCCAGAAGATTTAGCTGCCTGGCAGCAAGGCCGGACGGGGATTCCGATTGTTGATGCTGGTATGCGCCAGCTGCTGGCAACGGGCTGGATGCATAACCGGGTACGTATGATTACCGCGATGTTCCTGAGCAAAAACCTGTTGATCGACTGGCGGCTGGGCGAAGCCTGGTTTATTCAACATCTGATTGATGGTGACCTGGCTGCTAACAATGGCGGCTGGCAATGGTGTGCCTCGACCGGCATGGATGCAGCACCTTATTTCCGGATTTTTAATCCGGTGAATCAGTCACAGCGTTTCGATCCCAACGGCGACTATATCCGTGAATGGGTTCCAGAACTGGCACATCTGGATGCTAAAACCATTCATGAACCTTATGCCAAAAATCCAGATTTAGGGCTGGATTATCCAAAACCGATTGTCGATTTAAAACAGTCCCGCGTCCGGGCAATTGAAGTATTTAAACAAATTTAAGTCAAAATACTAACCAATAAAAAGCCTCCAAATGGAGGCTTTTTAAAAGATGAATCAAGAATAAAAACTTGGATCAGGCACTTTACCCGTCAGTACCCATTCACCTACTTCCTGATATTTATAATCCACCGGATCATGCAGGGTCTGAGTGCGTACATTGCGCCAGAAACGGTCCAGATTTAGCTTGGCTGTCGTTGCTCGTGCGCCCATGACCTGGAAAATATTCTGGGTAATATACAGTGAAGTATTGGTTGCGGCAATTTTTGCGGTGGCAATGGCAATAGATACTTCACCACGCTCTTCAACTGTTAGATCAGGGCCAACATTCCAAGCCTTTTGCAAAGTCTGAATGGCTTTATTTGCCAATAGACGTACACCTTCTAGCTGTACATAAAAATCGGCAAAATGCTTCTGGGTAAAGGGATCATTGACTGCGTTTTCAACCAGTGATTTCGACCAGGCTTTCTGACTTTGTACAGTCTGCTTGGCTACTTCAAAGGTCCCTTCCGCTACACCGAGGAACATATGCACAAAAATCAGCTGGGCAATCAATGGACGCAGGCTGGAATATGGTGTACTCAATGGCCCTGGATTCAATAACAGCTCATCTTTATGAATTTTCACCTGTTCAAAATGACTGGTCCCACTGTCGGTTTGACGCTGGCCCATATTGTTCCAGTCACCCAGGAAGCTGACGCCTTCACGCTGGGTTG
Source organism: Acinetobacter sp. HA (assembly GCF_000264725.1). Taxonomy (NCBI): domain Bacteria; kingdom Pseudomonadati; phylum Pseudomonadota; class Gammaproteobacteria; order Moraxellales; family Moraxellaceae; genus Acinetobacter; species Acinetobacter sp. HA. Next base: position 12,908 of record NZ_AJXD01000049.1, read on the forward strand.
GAATTACGCCAATCAGTAGTTGGCCCTCTTCGTTATAACCTGAACAGAGCAGGATGTCTGAGTCGATTGAACCGGAACAGAAGCTCTTGTCTCCATGGAAAATATATTCTTGGTCAGAAGTTTTTACTAACTTTCGTACGGCGATCCAGCGGGTTTAAGGTATTGCCCCAGAATAGGTTTTTACGTGCAGTCTGTTCAAACCATAAGCCATATTGTTCCGGCTGTGAGAACAGCTGTACCGTCGCAATCAGTAAATGATGAAAGCCATAAACATGTGCCAGTGAACTGTCTACGCGTGCAATTGCCTGAATGGTCTGAAAAATTGTCTGCCAGTCTGCACCCTGCCCGCCATATTGCTTTGGAATAGACAACCCCAGCAAGCCACTGTCACGAATCAGGTCGCGTTGCTGCTTGGGATTGCCACCCTGTTTATCACGTTCAGCTGCGCTCAAGGCAAATTGATCTGCCAGAGACTGAGCAATATCAAGCGGAGATTGATTCAGGTATTGTTGTCGCACATTCATTCTTTTGTACTCATTTTAGCTATCTACAGCATGCCAGAAGCTTAACAGATCAAGTTCGGAGCCCATATCCGAAAGCATGCAGAGCTTATCAGTGATATAAAAATACCGGCTAAAGAAAGCCGGTATTCTCTTGATTTTATAAAAATTTAAGCGGTTCTTTGCACTTCGGCAATCAGGTTATCCACCACCTGTGGTTCAGCTAAAGTTGAAGTATCACCTAAGCTATCCAGTTCATTCGCTGCAATTTTTCTCAAGATCCGGCGCATGATTTTACCAGAGCGGGTTTTCGGTAATGCTGGCGCCCAGTGCAGTGCATCTGGCGTCGCGACTGGTCCAAGAATCTTGCGCACCCAGGCCACCAGTTCAGCACGCAGTTCTTCCGTACTCTCGGTTCCTGCCTGCAGAGTCACGAAAGCACAGATACCCTGACCCTTAATATCATGTGGCATACCCACGACTGCAGCTTCAGCTACAGACTCATGTGCTACCAGTGCACTTTCAATTTCAGCTGTTCCCAGACGATGACCGGATACATTCAGCACGTCATCGACACGACCGGTAATCCAGTAATAGCCATCTTCATCCCGACGCGCACCATCACCCGTGAAATAGGTCCCCGGATAAGTCGAGAAATAAGCCTCGATAAAGCGTTCCGGATCACCCCAGATGGTGCGCATCTGACCTGGCCAGGAATCCTTGATCACCAGATTACCTTCCACTGCACCTTCCATCTCTTTGCCTTCAGCATCAACAATCGCTGGCTGCACACCAAAGAATGGTCGGGTTGCAGAGCCTGGTTTCAGATCGGTTGCACCTGGCAATGGGGTAATCATGAAACCACCAGTTTCGGTTTGCCACCAGGTATCCACAATCGGACAGCGGCTTTCACCGACTACGCTGTAGTACCAGTTCCAAGCTTCCGGATTAATCGGTTCCCCGACTGAACCGAGCAGGCGCAGGCTGCTGCGGTCACTTTCACGCACAAAGGCATCCCCTTCACGCATCATGGCGCGAATCGCAGTGGGTGCGGTATAGAGAATAGTGACATTGTGTTTGTCTACGATATGCCCGGTGCGTGCCCAGCTTGGATATTGCGGAACCCCTTCAAACATGACGGTGGTGGTACCATTCGATAATGGGCCATAGAGCACGTAAGAGTGTCCGGTGATCCAGCCCACATCAGCGGTACACCAGAACACATCATCCTGCTTGATGTCGAAAACTTCACGAAAGCTGGAGTTCACATACGTCAGATAACCACCGGTGGTATGCAGTACCCCTTTTGGCTTGCCTGTTGAGCCTGATGTATACAGAATAAACAGAGGATCTTCTGCATTCATGGGTTCAGGTGGACAGATCTCATTGACCGTCATGATTTCCATGTGATACCACAGGTCCCGACCTTCCTTCATTTCGATCGGATTACCCGTGCGATGCACCACCATGACGTGCTCTACTGATTCAGTACCAGCAATTTTCAGGGCTTCATCCACATTGGCTTTCAGTGGAATAGGCTTGCCGCCACGCATACCGGAGTCAGCTGTGATGACCATTTTCGCCTGGCTGTCCTCAATACGGCTAGCCAGCGAATCTGGCGAGAAACCGCCAAATACCACGCAATGTACTGCGCCAATACGGGCGCAGGCCAGCATGGCAATCGCAGCTTCAGAGACCATTGGCATGTACAGCACCACACGGTCACCTTTCTTGATGCCGTTCTTTTTCAGGACATTGGCAAAGCGGCAGGTTTCATCATACAGCTCATGAAAAGAGATAATTTTGTGACGGGATGGATGATCCCCTTCCCAGATAATTGCCGGCTTATAAGGATGCTCTTTTAGATGGCGGTCCAGACAGTTGGCACTGACATTCAGCTGGCCATCAGCAAACCATTCGATCTTGAAATTATCTTTGTCGAAGCTGGTGTCTTTAACTTTGGTAAATGGCTTGATCCAGTCAAGGCGCTGGGCTTGCTCGGCCCAAAACTCATCCGGTTCTTCAATAGAGCGCTGATAGCGTTCGAAATATTCAGCCTCGGTGGTCCGTGCGGTTTTTTTAAATTCTGCTGGTACAGGATAGATCTCTTTCATTATTTACTTCCTTGATCTTATTCCCTCTCATCACGAAAGGTTCATGCCACGTTATTGATTGTTTTTTATGCATAGCTCAGTATGAACGGCTTATCTCAAATTGGACAATCATGCTTTGGTCGTATTCTGATCAATCCATTTAAAACATAGGTTTACAGGTGAATCCAATACATTCCTGTCTAGTTTTCGTATCTCACCATTCCGTTTAATCTTATAATGGTGTTGAATTTTTATACTTCCTTACAGGCAAACATGTTTGCCTGTTTTCAATTACTTGAACTGGCTCAGCCCATGAACTCTAAAGATACTTCGCCATTTTTCTCCCGCTCTCCGGCACCTTCCAATGATAATCCGCTATCTCTTGAAGGGCGCTTTGGCCGGCTCAGCTTTATTGGCTGGTACGCTTTCCTGCATATCATTTTTTCTTTGCTTCGATTGCCCTCAGTCTGGTCAGCGGTATTTTCAGCCTGACCACCTTGTCTCTGGATAATCGGCAGTTTGTTGATGCACTGACTGGTTTGGCTGGCTTGGGCTATCTGCTGTTGGTTGTGTTCTATCTGTATTTCTATATTGTGGTAGTGGCACGCCGCCTGCATGACCTGAATAAATCTGGCTGGCTGATGCTGCTGATGCTAGTGCCGGTGGTTAATATTTTATTTATTTTCTATCTGCTGCTGGCAAGAGGCACAGCAGGACATAACCGCTTTGGTGCACCGCGACCAACTGCAGTCTGGGAAAAAATTCTGGCCTGGCTGATAATACTATTGACCGTGTTAAGTCTATTTGCTGCTAGCAGCATGGTATCCTTCATGATGGGAAGTGGTGAGCTGGAAAGTCCACAGGAAGTGATCCAGCAAGGGACAGAATATTTTTAAGCTTATGTTAAATTTTGCTACCACCCGCAAGGGCTATGCAACTTTCTATTAAGTTCAATGTAAAAATCAGGCAAAATAATGCGATTTTTTTATAATCGGGATACTCGTGGCTGAAAAAGACAATGCTCTAAGCCAAGTGACTGAAGGGACAACTGAGCTGTTGCATCAAGCAACTGAAAAAACTGCTCAGACCGTCATTGAGCACACGGCTAAATATAATGATGCGTATTCAACCGTCGATAAATTTATTGAGGCGTTTTGGGAGCGCCTGCCTTATATCTGTATCGCACTGGTAGTTTTCAGTATCTTTTATCTGCTTTCGAAGCTGTTCAAGTTTTTTGTGCGTAAAGCGATTGGTGAACGGAGTTACAGTAAACAGAACCTGGTATTGGTACTTAACCGTGTCGGTACATCTGCAATTATTTTTATTGGCTTCCTGATTGCCATGGTCATTGCTATTCCAGGCTTTACACCCGGGCAGCTGATGAGTGCCTTGGGGATTGGTTCGGTGGCGATCGGTTTCGCTTTCAAGGATATTTTCCAGAACCTGTTGTCCGGCGTGCTGATTCTGCTCGGTGAACCGTTTAAAATTGGCGATGACATTATTGTCTCAGGCATGGAAGGCACGGTAGAAGATATCCAGATCCGTGCAACTTTCCTGCGCTCACCCGATGGCCGCCGCATTGTGATTCCAAATGCAACGGTTTATACCAGTGCCGTGACGGTAAATACGGCTTATCCACGCCGCCGCTGTCAGTTTGTGGTTGGTATTGGCTATGAAGATGATGTGCAGAAAGCCAAGAGTATCATTATGGCAATTCTGGACAAGGATCAGTTGATCCTCAGCCAGCCTGCTTTTAATGTCAATGTGACTCAACTGGCTGACTTCTCGATTAATCTGACGGTAACCTGGTGGGTCGACACCCAGGAAAATTCTACAGGTAATTCAATCAGTACCGTTCAGGAACATGTGATTGAAGCCTTCGCGGAACATGGCATTTCAATTCCTTACCCTGTACAGGAAGTAAAAGTGTACCGTGGTGAAAATACTGAAGATGCTTCAGGCCGTGCTAAACAGTCGACCTAAGACATAAGGGATTACTGTTTCAGTACGGATAATACGGTTGCCAAGGCTCACAGCCTGGCAGCCATTTTTTATAAGCAAATCTATTTCATAAGGAATAAAACCACCTTCTGGTCCAATTACCACCGTACACGGATGCTCAATTGCAAAAGGCATTTTGCTTTCAGCATAAGGATGCGCCACATAAGCCGGGCAATCTGTACTAATCAAGGTCGGTAGTACATCTTCTACAAAGGGTTTAAAACGTTTATAGAATTCGATTTTCGGCGCAATCGTATCCCCGGCCTGTTCCAGTCCCAGCTCTATATAATGATCTAACTGTTGTAAAAATGGAGTTTGCCAATAGCTTTTATCCACTCGATAGCTATGCAGCAAAATGATCTTCTCTACCCCAAGTGTCGCCGCATCCATAATTAAACGACGCAACACTTTCGGACGTGGTAAAGCCACAATCAGCGTCACTGGCAACTTCGCAGGCACAGCTTCTTCTTTTAAGGGTTTGAGACGAACTGTTTTTTCTGTAATTTCGATAATTTCCGTAAGATACCGTTTGCCTTCACGGATACCCACTTTAAGCGTATCACCGACTTGAATATCCAGATGCTGTTGCAAATGTTCCAATTGACGTTTGGCACTGATCGCCCAAATCTCAGATTGGGTTTGACGAGGATCAAGCAGGACGATGTTCATAACTAAAAACCAATCAAAAGATTTAATTCAGTAACGCATTGTCTGCACGACAATCATCAGCACAACAATGAGTCATATAGGAATCACAACTCAATATAGGAATAACAACTCGCCATTGGCATTCGTGACAGGTGACATGGATGTCACCCGTTTGATTGGGGTACATGGATGTATTCTCAATCAAACAAAAGATTTTTGCTACTTTTCATCTCTGAAAAGTAGGTCATCTCTACAATTAAACTTTTAGTAGTAAACCGATATATGCGAGTGTGGTGCAGTTTTACAAATACTGATCTATTACTGCAATATGCTTGGCAAGCGAACCCTGATTCTGCTGCATAATCTTTTGTGCTGCGGTATTTAAACTTTCTGCCTTGGATGAATCATTTAGAATCTTCAGCAAAGTTGTAGCTGCCTGCTGAACATTCTCTACCACTTCTACAGCTTGAGCTTCAATAAACTCATCCACAATAGTCTGGAAGTTAAAATAATTCTTACCCAGAATCGTAGGCACATTTAGTGCGATCGGCTCCAGAATATTATGTCCACCACCAGGCTCATTTAAAGAACCACCGACATAGCAGACTTGGCTAAGTGCATACCACAGCCACATCTCACCCATTGAATCTGCCAGATAAATCTGGGTATCCGCTTCAATTTTCTGTTCCAAACTACGGCGTTGGGTGGTTAAGTTAAGAGCCTGCGCGGCCTGAAACACTTCATCAAAACGTTCCGGATGACGTGGCACCACAATACACAGTAAGTTTGGATCAGTATCTAGAGCTGCTTTTAATTCGGCCATCAGCTGCTGTTCTTCCGGTGCATGGGTACTGGCCAAGGTAATGATCTTACGGCCTTGTAAAGTCCATTCCCGTTTTAACTCACTCGCACGCTCAATAAACTGCTGTGGTGCCGTGATATCAAACTTGATATTACCTAAAATCTGGGTTTTTTTAGTTTCGATGCCTAAATCAATATAACGTTGTTGGGTTGCAAGATCTTGAGCCAATAGCTGCTGCATTGCGTTCAGCATGCTACGGGTTAGCCCTTTGACCTTGCCATAACCTTGAGCTGATTTTTCTGAAAGACGGGCATTCAGCAACAGACAGGGCACCTTATAATTCCTTGCCTGATCAATGAGATTTGGCCAGAGCTCAGTTTCCATTAATAGCAATAATTTCGGCTGATATTTCTGATAAAAATCCTGAATCAGATGTTTTTGATCGGCAGGTAAATAAACGGCCTGAAATAAATTTAAATAGGGTTCTTTAAGAAAAAGAGATTTGGCGCGTGCCTGACCTGTTTTAGTGGTATTGGTTACCAGCACCGGATGGCCTGATTTTAAATAATATTCAATCAGTGGCTGTGCCGCATTAGTCTCTCCAACCGAAACCACATGAAACCAGATGGCATGTTTGTTTTTTGGGGTCTGAAACGGACCAAAACGCTCAAGCAATTCCTGTTGTAGTTGTTCAGGACTTTCCGCACGCTTGCGAATACGTGACTGATATAAAGGCTTGATCAGTGTCAGTGCCGCGTTGTACCAAAAAGGAGTAGCCAAATGTTGCCCCGAAATTGAGTGAATCGGCAAAATATAACAGAGCCACATCGACATGTTAACCGATGTGGCTTATTTTCAGATTATTCTATTGTGCTTAAAACTTTTACTTCTGCCAAAGTCGGGTAATCAATATAACCCTCAGCCGCCTGACTGCCGATCATATTTTCCAGTTTTAGCTCGTTCAGCGGTGCATCTTGTAACAGACGCTCGTATAGGTCCGGATTGGCAATATAGGCCTTACCAAAAGAGACCGCATCTGCTTTACCTGAGGCTAAAAGTTCAATAGCATCCTCACGGCTCAAGCGCATATTAGCAATATACGGCACGCCACCTGAACGCTGTTTCATATATTCAGAAATGCTGTCTTCAGCCAGATATTCACGAGTAAAGAAAAACGCGATTTGACGTTTGCCCAGCTGCTCCATTGCATAACCAAATGTTTCACGTGGATCATCATCACCCATGTCATGCTCATCACCACGTGGTGCCAGATGCACACCAACACGATCCGCGCCCCAGACTTCGATCAAGGCATCCACCACTTCCAGCAGGAAACGAGTCCGGTTTTCAACAGAACCACCGTATTCATCTTCACGCTTGTTGGTCTTGGTTTGCAGGAACTGGTCAATCAGATAACCATTGGCGCCATGCAACTCTACCCCATCAAAACCGGCGTCTTTGGCACGAATTGCAGCCTGCTTATATTGCTCGGTAATGGCATGAATTTCTGAGATTTCCAGCGGACGTGGAAGAACATAAGGGCGCTTAGGACGTAACAGGCTGACGTGACCGGCCTGTTGTACTGAACTCGCCGATACCGGTGTTTCACCATTTAACAGCTCTGGATCAGAAACACGCCCCACATGCCATAGTTGGGCAACGATTAAACCACCCTTCTCATGTACAGCATTGGTTACCAGTTTCCAGCCTTCGACCTGTGCATCTGTAAATAGCCCAGGTGTATTGCGGTAACCATTGGCTTCTTCAGAAATAACTGTCGCTTCAGAAATGATCAGGCCTGCACTTGCACGTTGGGCATAGTACTCAGCCATCATCGCGGTTGGGACACGCTCATCGGTTGCACGACTACGGGTTAAAGGCGCCATGATGACACGGTTTTTTAATTCAAGCGCACCCAGTTTCAGGGGGGTATTTAATTCAGCCATACTGACTCCGACCTCCAGATCTATTTTAGAGGTGTTGTTGTAGATGTTCGATGTACTGCTGAATCAAAGCTTCGTTGCGGGAGAAATATGACCATTGCCCATGTTTGGTGGCGGTAATTAATCCCGCCTGCTGTAACACGGACAAATGATTGGACATGGTGGACTGCGAAACTTGCCCTAATTTTTCAATCTGGCCCGCACAAACACCACGCTGAAAGCCGCCACATTCTTCGGCAGACAGAAACTGCTCTGGTGTTTTTAACCATTCCAGAATTTGCCGGCGTGTGGGATTTGCCAGTGCTTTAAAGATCAGATCAAAGTCCATAGTCACATCACATAGTCGTGCGCAACAAAGCTGATTGCAGCATTTATCCCATTATATCGTATTTTTTCGATTTATATATCGAATATTTTAGATATAAGAGTCACAAACTGTATCTGCTTTGCTACGCAGAGAGTTAAAAGGTCTGCTTACAGGCCTTGTTTCAAGCTTGCTTCAATAAATTTATCCAGATCACCATCCAGAACTGCACCTGTATTTGAATTTTCAACACCAGTACGTAAGTCTTTGATACGTGAGTCATCCAGTACATAAGAACGGATCTGGCTACCCCAACCAATGTCAGACTTCGAGTCTTCTAATGCTTGAGCCGCTTCATTACGTTTGCTCATTTCCAGTTCATAGAGTTTTGCACGTAACTGTTTCCAGGCATGGTCACGGTTGGCATGTTGTGAACGCTGGTTCTGACAGGCCACCACAATACCGGTTGGAATATGGGTCAGACGTACCGCAGAGTCAGTTTTGTTAATGTGCTGACCACCGGCACCCGAGGCACGGTAAGTATCGGTACGGACATCTGAAGGATTGATTTCAATCTCAATATTGTCATCTACTTCAGGCGATACAAATACTGCAGAGAATGAAGTATGACGGCGGTTACCCGAGTCGAATGGTGATTTACGTACTAGACGGTGTACACCTGATTCGGTACGTAACCAGCCATAGGCATACTCACCTTCTACCCGGATCGTAGCAGACTTGATCCCGGCTACATCACCGTCAGACTCTTCCATCACTTCTGCTTTAAAACCATGACGTTCAATCCAGCGCATGTACATACGCAGCAGCATCGATGCCCAGTCTTGTGCTTCCGTACCACCTGAACCTGCCTGAATTTCCACATAGCATGGATTCGGATCCATCGGATTACTGAACATACGACGGAATTCAAGCTTTGCCAGCTCTTCTTCTGCTGTTGTCAATTCTGCCTGAACATCTTCAAGCATGGCTTCTTCATCGGCTTCTACAGCCAGATCAAGCATGGCTTGTGCATCTTCAAGCTGACTCGCCAGACCATCCAGTACATTCAGTACATTCTCAAGCTCGCCTTTTTCTTTGGCCATAGCCTGCGCACGGTTCTGATCATTCCAGATGGCTGGATCTTCTAATTCACGGAGAACCTCTTCCAAACGCTCTTTTTTCAGATCGTAGTCAAAGATACCCCCGTAGTGTTTGACCACGTTCGTTCAAGTCTTTTAGCTGGAGTAGATAAGGATTAATTTCCACGTGAATTTCTCTCAATCAATAAGGCATAAATTTTTAGCAGGCAATTATATCACAGTCCTTTCCCGCAGTTTGAACAGGACATCTGTATGATTTCTGCCTGCCATAAATATTTATTTCAATAATTCAACTCAATCAATTTAGCAGTGTTGATTCATCTTCATATAGAGAGAAAATGCATTCAAAATGAATTTTATTAACGAAAAATTTCTAATTTTTTAAAACTCAACCAGTCTATTTCATCATAAATTTTCTGATTATTTATTAATCAAAATCTCTAAAATTCACAATCTTTACATAGTTTTAATAAAACAAAACATTGTTTTTTTTATTTATATTTCAATGAATTAAAATCATAAAATTACACAAAATTACTGTATTGACATTAATGTAACTTTCCCTTGATTGACGATCTGCCGATTTGGGCTAGACTGAAACTGTAACAAAAAATGTATTAAATCCCAGCCAAAATTTCAGAGGGGAGTATCCGCATGAAAAAATTAGCAATCGCTTCAGCACTAATTTCAGCCGTAGCTTTTACGGGTACCGCAGCACATGCTTATCAAGCAGAAATTGGTGCATCAGCAGGCTTAACAGATCCGGACAACGGTAGTTCAAGCGGCTCTTTCGGTGTAGATGGCACTTACTACTTTAATCCTGTACAAACGCGTAATTCACCATTAGCCGAAGCTGCTTTCCTTGATCGTGCAAGCAATGTGAAAGCTGAATACCAATATGATGAAATTGGTGATGCTGAAGCACATCGCTACGGTGTCGGTGCAGAATACTTTGTACCGAATTCAGACTTCTATTTAGGTGGTAAGGTGAGTGGTCATGATTTACAAGACAATGATGACTTCGATAATGACCTGACGACTTATGCTGCAGAAGTGGGTTACCTTCCAGCACCAGGCTTATTGATTGCTGCTGGTGTGAAAGGATGGGATAACGACCGTGATGACGGTGTAGATCCAACACTTCGTGCAAAATATGTGACTACCTTAAGCAACGGTAAAGACATTAACCTTGAAGCTGGTGCCGCTTTTGGTGATCTCGATGAGTACAACCTGAAAGCTGACTACTTTATCGATAAAACTTTAAGCGTTGGTGCTGACTATCAGAACAATGACCTTATCGACCGTAGTGAATTTGGTGTGAGTGCACGTAAATTCATCAACCAGCAAGTTAGTCTTGAAGGCCGTGTAGGCTTTGGTGAAGCAGGTAATAATGACTACAATAAATTTGGTGTAGCTGCAAAATATCGCTTCTAATCTAAGTTAGACATAGCTTTAATAAAAGAGCCCTTCTTCGGAGGGGCTTTTTTAATGCACCAAAATAAGACCAATGGTCTTGACCATAAGAATAAAAAACATACAATTTGTTACAAGTATAAAATTTCAAGTTTTATCAATAACAACCGAGACTTATACATGTTAAAAAAAATTGTACTTGTAACTGCCCTGCTGGGTACATTTGGTTTGAGCCATGCTTATCAGACTGAAGTAGGTGGTAATCTGATTTATATTGATCCCGATCAAGGAGATTCTGCAATCGGATTTGGCCTAGATGGAACCTACTACTTTAATCCTGTACAAGTGAAAAACGCCCCATTCAATGAAGCTGCTTTTTTAAATCGTGCCAGCAATGTGAATGGTGGGTTTGCCTATATTAGTAATGATGACATCGATACTACGAGTTTAGGAGCAGGCGTAGAATTATTTGTACCTAACTCTGATTTCTATATCAGTGCTGACATTAGCCATAATGAAACAGAAGTTGAGCTTGGCCCTGTCACAGCCGAATCAGATCTAACCACGTATGGTGCTGAAGTAGGTTATTTACCAGTACCAGGTCTACTACTTGCCGCTGGCCTGCGTGGTTGGGACAATGACAATGATGATGGTGTTGATCCAACTTTACGCGCTAAATATGTTGCACCATTGGCAGGCAATGACATCAACTTGGAAGCTTATTTCGGTCTTGGCGATTTAGATGAATTCTCATTACGTGGCGACTACTACTTTGATAAAACCTTTAGCGTAGGCGTCGACTATTATGACAATGATGTCTATGACGAGTTTGGCATCAATGCAAAAAAATTCTTCAGTCCTCAAATGAGCCTTGAAGGACGTATAGGCTTAGGTGATGATGAAGATTCTTTCTCTGTTCGTGCAGCATATCGCTTCTAATTAAATATTACAGAGTATAAAAAACCGCTCTTTTGAGCGGTTTTTTATTTACTGTTCCAGATGTGCAATCCGCATCTGCAAACTGACATTGCCATTAAAGATATTTTTGTCCAGTTCATAGACCAGACGTACACTGTCCCGCATTGGATCAAACTGATATTTACTGGCTGCATTAAAGGCAATCGCATCCACCACCTGTCCATTTTCCAGCGCCACTCGCAGCTTCAGATGTACCTCTTTAAGCCAGCGATAATCCAATACTTTAAATATGCCTTCAAATATAGGTTGTGGAAACTTTTGTCCCCATGGGCTCAGATTATGCAGAAGATCTACTGTATCAATCTGAAATGCAGAGGCTGGCAGCTCACCATCAGTCCATAACGTTGCAGTAAACAGACTTTCATCCATACTGCCTATTAACTGTTCAAAGGTCTGCTTAAATTCAGCAAAATGTGCTTTTTTAATGGTCAGGCCTGCCGCAGCTGCATGCCCACCAAAGTGACTGACAATATGTGGATTTTGTTCAGCGACCCGCTCAATCGCATCACGGATATGAATCCCCTCAATTGAACGGGCAGAACCCTTGATATGAATGCCATCTTCATCTGCAGCAAAAACAATACTTGGACGATGGAACTGTTCTTTTAAACGTCCAGCGACAATTCCAATCACGCCTTGATGCCAATGCTGTTCAAACATGATCAGGGCAGCCGGCAGCTCCATTTCATCCAGCTGGATTTTTTCCAGTTCAGCCAGCGCCTCCTGCTTGATCTTGCCTTCGACCTGACGGCGCTCGACATTGAGCTGATTCAGCTGTTCTGCGAGTGGATAAGCAGTTGCCAGATCTTTAGCGAGTAGACATTCAATCCCGATATCCATGGTTTCCATACGTCCAGCCGCATTAATGCGCGGACCGAGTACAAAACCGAGATCTTGGGCTTTTAACGTTGCTGCATCCCGCCCTGCGATTTCCAGCAGTGCACTAATCCCTGGACGGCATAAGTGCTGCTGAATCCGCTTCAGCCCAGCATCAACCAAAATACGGTTGTTATAGTCCAGGCTAGCTACATCTGCATAGGTTCCCAGTGCCACCAGATCCAGATAATTGGTGATTACTGTAGAAGACTTACCAAGCTTCTTACGATGGGTAGACAGATTGGCTAATACATAGAAAGCCACGCCTACCCCAGCCAGTGCCTTGCTTGGAAATTCACAACCGAGCTGATTTGGATTGACCACCGCTTCAGCAGCAGGTGTCGGTTTGGTGGTAAGATGGTGATCAGTGATAATCACCTGCATACCATGATCTTGTGCCTGTTTTACCCCGTCATGACTGGAAATACCATTATCCACAGTAATGAGTAGATCAGGGGTAAAACTGGCAAATGCCAGATCAGCAATTGCCGGCGTTAAGCCATAGCCATATTTAAAACGGTCTGGGACCAGATAATTAACATCCGCTCCCATATCACGCAGTGCCAGCAGCATTAATGCCGTACTGGTGGCACCATCGGCATCATAATCACCGACAATCACGATTTTCTGACCTGCATCAATCGCTGCATCGATCAGCTGAATGGCTTCCGGCAAGCCTTTCATGCTCGGTGCCAACAGATACTTGAGTTTCAGCTCAAGCTCCTGCTGCGATTCCACTCCACGGCGTGCCAGAATCTCTGCAATAAAAGACGGTACGTCCTGAAAAGATTCAGGACGGGTCAGTAAAGGGCGCTGCTTGATTTCAAGTTTTGGCATTTATGGCATCAGTCGCTGCAATGTCCAGGCATCGTCATTCTTGGTATAACTCAGACGATCATGCAAACGATTTGGACGTCCTTGCCAGAATTCATAATAATCAGGTACTAAACGGTAACCACCCCAGAATTCTGGCTTATCAAGCTGTTCCTGGTTCGCCATCGTATCATGGTAGTCCCAGAAACGCTGCTGCAGCTCATCACGACTGGCAATCACGCCACTCTGGGGCGTACTGACATGCGCAGCAATCTGACTGTCACGTGGACGCTTATGATAATAATCTGTGGATTCTTCTTTGGAGATTTTAACTACACGCCCAGAAACACGGATTTGTCGTTCCTGCTCCTGCCAGTAAAATAGCAGCTCAGCATAAGGATTTACCTCAAGGTCCATCCCTTTCTGGCTATCATAATTGGTATAGAAAGCATAACCATCTGGAGTCGCCCCACGCAGTAAGACTGTGCGTACATGCGGACGACCTTGCGCATTTGCCGTAGCCAGTGACATGGCATAAGGCTCATGCAGTTGCGCTGCCAGGGCATGGTTAAACCAGAACAAAAACTGTTCATGTGGATCCAGTTTAACCTGATCCTCAAGCAGCTCGCCTTTCTGATAATTCAGACGTAGTTCACTCAGATCTTTAATTAAATCAGTCATTCCATCTCTCTATAATCAGTCAGCAAGTTTAGGCAGCATTGGCACGTACAGCATCTGCCAATGAATGGGCCAGTGTAGTGACTTCATCCAGGTCTTCGCCTTCCACCATAACACGAATAACCGGCTCAGTACCTGACTTACGAATCAGCAAGCGGCCATGGCCTTTCAGCTGTTGTTCTGCTTTTTCAAATTCAGCAGCAAGCGCAGGGACGGCGTACGGATCAAACATGGCGTCCAGACGCACATTGACCAATACGTTCGGTAACAAGCGGAAATCCGCTACCAGTTCATGCAGAGCTTTCTTCTGCTCAACCATCACTGTCAATACTTGTAGCGCAGCAATAATGGCATCACCCGTGGTGCTCTTGTCTAGTGTCAGGATATGACCGGATGGCTCACCGCCAGTGACCCAGCCCTTTTGCTCCAGACCTTGTAATACATAACGGTCACCCACCTTGGCACGCAAGAATGGGACTTGGGCTTTTTCTAGAGCCAATTCCAGCGCCATATTACTCATGAGTGTGCCCACAATTCCTGCTGGCTTATTTTTGGCCTGAGTCGCAAGGATATACAGAATATGGTCACCAGTAATCTGCTCACCGTTTTTGTCGACCATAATGACACGGTCAGCATCTCCATCAAAGGCAATCCCAAGATCAGCCTGATATTCAATGACTGCTTTTTGCAGATTCTCAGGATGAGTTGAGCCACAGTCTTTATTGATATTAAGGCCATCAGGATCATCAAACATTGCAATAACTTTTGCGCCCAATTCACGGAACACTGCAGGACCCACGTTATAGGCTGCCCCATTGGCACAATCCACTACAATCGTTAAATCATTCAGATCTAAATGATAAGGGAATGTCGATTTACAGAATTCGATATAACGGCCATTGGCATCTTTGACACGGAAACTTTTACCCAGATTCGCCGTATCTTCAATCACCAGTTCTTTTTCGAGTTCCTGATTAATTTCATCCTGCAAAGTATCTGGCAGTTTTTTGCCCTCACCTGAGAAGAATTTAATCCCGTTATCAAAATACGGATTATGAGAAGCTGAAATAACAATACCCAGACTGGCATGCAGTGCACGGGTCAAATGGGCAATTGCAGGAGTCGGTAATGGACCCAGTAAATGTACATAAACACCTGCTGCGTTCAGGCCCGCCTGCAAGGCAGATTCCAAAATATAGCCTGATAAACGCGTATCTTTCCCCATCACCACCAGCGGTTTATTTTTCTTGCTATATCGCTTGAGTACCTTTCCTGCAGCAAAGCCTAATTTAAGCGCAAACTCAGGCGTAATTGGCAATTCGCCAAACTTGCCACGGATACCATCGGTGCCAAAATAACTCATCGTTGTCTCACTTCTTATTGGGTGATTTCCATCATCCATTTTTACAATGTGTGACACTTTACACCAAAACAAAAAAGCCGTCATTTGTATGACGGCTTTTTTCGAACGAGTGCAGAAAGGAAATTAGCCAACGCGATAATTCGGCGCTTCCTTGGTAATCGTCACGTCATGTACGTGAGATTCAGACATACCTGCAGAAGTGATTTTCACAAACTTCGCATTTTGGCGAAGATCTTCAATCACTGCAGAACCGGTATAACCCATAGATGAACGCAGACCACCCATCATCTGATGCACGATGTTACCCATTGGGCCTTTATAAGGTACACGCCCTTCAATGCCTTCTGGAACCAGTTTCTCGGCACCCGCTTTAGAATCCTGGAAATAACGATCTGCAGAACCTGTTGCTCCAGCCATCGCACCTAATGAGCCCATACCACGGTAAGCTTTATAGTAGCGGCCCTGGAAGAACTCAACTTCACCTGGTGCTTCTTCGGTACCAGCCAACAGTGAACCCACCATGATGGTGCTTGCACCAGCGCCAATCGCTTTTGCCATATCGCCAGAGAAACGGATACCACCATCAGCAATCAATGGAATCTGTTCTTTCAATGCATTCGCAACTGAATCGATTGCAGAGATTTGCGGCATACCAATACCGGCAACAATACGCGTCGTACAGATTGAACCAGGACCGATACCCACTTTAACAGCATCTGCACCAGCATCCAGAAGTGCAAGTGCAGCATCACCCGTTGCAATGTTACCGCCAATCACCTGAACTTGTGGGAAGTTCTGTTTTACCCAACGTACACGTTCAATCACACCAGCAGAGTGACCATGTGCAGTATCGACGACAATCACGTCTACACCAGCTTCAACCAATGCTTCAACACGGCTTGGTGTTTCTGCACCCGTACCAACTGCAGCACCCACGCGTAGGCGACCTAAGTCATCTTTACAGCTGTTTGGATAGCTTTCAGCTTTGCGGAAATCTGTAACCGTGATCAAACCTTTCAGTTCTTGCTGTTCATTTACCACCAGAACTTTTTCGATACGGTGTTTTTGCAGTAAGGCCTGGATGTTTTCTTTCGACTCACCTTCACGAACTGTGACCAGACGATCCTGACCTGTCATGATGTTACTGACTGGCTGTTCAAGATTGGTTTCAAAGCGTGTATCACGACCTGTCACGATACCAACCACTTTGCCATCTTTAACAACAGGTACACCGCTAATATTGTTTGCCTGAGTCAAGGCAATCAACTCACGAACGGTAGTTTCTGGGGTAACAATGATTGGATCTTTCACCATACCCGCTTCGAATTTCTTCACACGACGTACTTCAGCAGCCTGTGCAGCAATATCCATGTTCTTGTGCAGAATACCGATACCACCATTTTGCGCCATTGCAATCGCCATACGGGATTCAGTCACCGTATCCATAGCTGCAGACACAAGAGGAATATTCAGGTTAATGCCACGAGTCAGGCGTGTCTTTAGAGAGACATCTTTTGGGAGAACAGTAGAGTAGGCAGGGAGTAATAGGACATCATCGAAGGTTAACGCGTCTTGAACGATGGTCAACATAACAGTCTCACTGGTAATTTCCGTGCGCCATTATAAACAAATTTAGCTCTAAATTTCATTGCAATTGCAAAATTTATTTTGTCGAAATCTGGACTTAGATTTAATTTAACTGGCTAAATTTATAAATTCGACTATTCAATCAACAGTTTAAATATTCCAGCTTGGCAAGAAGAATAATTAAGCTTACAAAATCATTTATGCACTTGTTATTTTCCACAGATAGTGAAATAAAAAACCAATCATTCAGCGATAATACTTTGCCTGTAAATTTGAAGCTCAAGCATGCCAATATTTATCTCCAATAAAAAACAGAGCCGAAGCTCTGTTTTTTAAAATCTTAAATTCAAGATTTAACTGACGCGTTCAAAGTTATCGTCATTCTCGGCTTCATCCCGATCGATCTGGATGAATGGAATCATATTATGGGCAATGCGGGCTTTATTACACTGCGCATCTGCAACCTGTACTTCCTTACATGAAGTACTGCGTAGCTCATACATACCACAACTGACCTGCTCACCAATCGTACCTTGTAATGCAATACAGCGCGGATTTTTCTGATTGGTCCCTGCCATACACGAATACACCGATGTAACAGGTTCCGTATAGTGCTCCGGCATCGGAATACCCTCTGCCCAATAAAACGACACCCTGAAATGGGCGCAACATGCGCCACAACTTAAACATGCATCCTGTGTTGGAACTTGAGACAACATTTTTTATAAATTCTCGTCATCAAAAAGATTTTTTGGAATTCAAAAATATAAAAAATGTTGTTTTTTCACTCAAGTATTTTTTTAATTTTTCCTGTTATTCCGGACAGGTAAATACCGTTTCATCCATTAAGTCAGTGCCACATTCCAGGGTTTCAATCCAGTCCAGGAACTGATTGATCTGCTCTTTGCCCACAAACGGTGTACCGTGCTGTGGCACGATCATTTCTACATCCATGGTACGTACCATTTGTACCCAGAGACGGATCACCTTGTTATTACACATATAGCGCTGGTGAAAGCCTTTCATTTTCGGGATATGCGCCGCAAAGTTTTCTAGTGGACGCGAAGCGTCTTCGACCATAGACGCGCCCATATCGCCTGAAAACAGAATTTTTGCAATCGGGTCATAGAATTGGAAATTACCGACTGAATGCAGAAAATGAGCAGGAATTGCCACAATATTGGAATTGCCCAGTTTGATAATCTGGCCATGATCCGGCAGCTCCACCAGACGATCTAACCAGTTACCTTTCATGCGGTCACTCATAAAGGCCGAGTTCAGGTGCGGCAAGAAACGTGCCCAAAGCTTGGATGCAACCACTTTGGCATCGGTATAGACTAACCAGCGCGGCATCGAAGTGATAATGTCCGGATCTTGATGCGAGGCCATGACATAGTCCAGATTGGCCAAACGGGTATATTTGTTCAGTTCCATGGTGAGTGGCACATAAGTCAGGTCACCACCCGGATCCAGTACTGCCGCACGGTTATTATCAATAATTAAAAACTGGTTGGCCTGAACGCCTTCACCTTTTACCAGGCTGGTAAAACTAATGCACTTGTGGATGCCATCATCAAATAAAACCTGTGATGTGGTACGTTCAAAAGCCATAACTTTCCCCAATTTTATACATTTAAAAATGATTTTTGTGTTGTTGTTAACATATAAGTATTCGGAGAAACTTACAATAAATAAAAATGTATATATAGCCTTATTTATCAGCATTTTGAGAGCTATTTCACAATAAAAAATCCCGAGTTTTTAGCTCAGGATTTAATATATTATTCTTATGAATTAGAAATAATAATGTTTGAGCAAGGTACCAATACCAATCAACAAGAAGATCAACGCACCAATTTTATGAATCAAGGCGATTGGCAGGCGGTTTGCCAGCTTATCCCCAATAAAAACTGCCGGTGCATTGGCAATCATCATACCTATTGTGGTTCCCAGCATCACCCAAAGCACACTGTCAAAACGTGCTGCCAAGGCTACAGTTGCAACTTGGGTTTTGTCACCAATTTCTGCCAGGAAGAATAGGATAAAGGTCGCACCAAATACCCCCAATTTTTGCCATTTATTGATGCTAGAAGATTCATCACCAAGTTCATCCGGAATCAGCATCCAGATCGCCATTGCAATAAAACCAATTGAAACAACCCATAACAACACATCTGGACTCATTACCGTGGTAATCCACTGACCTAATACCGCAGACAAACCGTGGTTGATCAAGGTCGCTAGCAAGATCGCAACAAGAATAGGAACAGGCTTTCTGAATCGCGCGGCAAGCAGCAAGGCAAGCAATTGGGTCTTATCGCCCATTTCGGCCAGCGCTACAATGGCAGTTGAAAGAAGGAATTCGTACATGTGTCTTTCTCTGGCTGGCATGTGCTACCGATGACTTACCCTTCCCGCCAGCCAAAATCTGCAGAATGGTAAATCAAAGGTCTTGCCAACAAAAGAAAGCTTCGAGAAGCTCATTTGGTTCTTTGCTATGATGACCATGTCCGGTTCAGGACAAATATGTTGACCATCACCCTTTCGCTTTGCGCAAAAGGCGGCTACTCCCCAATGAAGTAAGCTCATTATAATCAAGAGCATCCATATTTACAAATCGTAATATAAAAAAACCCTGCCGGAGCAGGGTCTTTCTATTAAAGCATTAATGAATTAGATCAATAGGCTACGAATATCTTTTAACAATTTGGTTAATTTATTGGTGAAGCGTGCCGCATCTGCACCATTAATCACACGATGATCGTATGACAATGACAATGGAAGCATTAAGCGTGGATCAAAGCCCTCACCATTCCAAACCGGTTGCATGGTCGCAGGTGAAATACCCAGGATTGCAACTTGTGGCCAGTTCACAAGTGGGGTAAACGCTGTACCACCAATTGCTCCAAGACTTGAAATCGTGAAATTCGCACCTTGCAGATCTTTCGGTGAAAGTTTCTTATCACGTGCTTTTTGACCCAGTTCACCCAATTCTTTCGAAATTTGCTTAATGGATTTTTGATCTGGATTACGCAGTACAGGAACCGTCAAACCATCTGGTGTTGCGACTGCAATCCCCATATGGATTTCGTTACGCAACAGGACTGACTTACCGTCATCTGCCAAATGACCTGCAAATTCACGCTCTTCTTTTAGCAGGTGTGCTACTGCCTTGATGATGAATGACATAATAGTCAGGCTTAGGCCTTCTTTCTTAAAGTTGCCTTTAAGTTCATTACGCCATGCTTCAAGTTCAGTAATATCGGCCAAGTCGAACTGTGTCACTTGCGGGATGTAATTATTGAGAGACAACTGCGGAATAGAAACCTGCTGCAAACGCGTCAAGGCTTTCTCTTCCACGCCACCAAATGCATCGAAGCTTGGTAGTTTTGGTAAGCCTGCGGGTGCAGCCGCGGCTGGCGCAACTGCAGCAGGTGCCGGTGCAGTCAGACGTGTTTTCACATATGCAAACAGATCTTCTTTCATCAGGCGTGCATGCGGACCAGATGCTTTGACTTCAGCAAGTACCACACCCAGCTCACGTGCAAGTTTACGAACTGCGGGACCGGCGTAGACTTTGGCATTGGCAGCGTTCTGCTCTTTGGTGAGCTTGTCGGCATTTTGTGTTTCAGGTGCAGCAGCAGTCTCAGCTTTTGACGCTGCAGCTGGTGCAGGTGCAGCTTTAACTGCTGGCACTTCTGCTTTTGGAGCCGGGGCTGTCGCAGGTGCTGCCTGCCCTGCAGCTTCAATCGTAATCAGTGCAATGCCTTCAGAAACGTTCTGGCCGAGCTCAACATGAATTGACTTGATCACACCTGCAGTCGTGCTTGGCACTTCGACAGTCGCCTTATCCGATTCCACCACGATGATGCTTTGGTCTTTCTCAACCTTGTCACCGACCTGTACCAGAATTTCTGCTACAGCAGCTTTGTCGACACCCAAGTCAGGTACTTTCACTTCCACATCACCCGCAGGCGCTGCGGGTGCTTGTGTAACTGTTTCAGCTTTGGCTTCAGGTGCTGCTGGTGCAGAAACCTGTTCAGCCGACTCAGGAGCTGCTTGCTTAACCGATACTGAAGCCGCAGTTTTCACTGTTAGGATAACCACACCTTCTTTAACGGTGTCACCTTCCTTAATTTGTATAGCGTCTACTGTACCATCGACGGTGCTTGGAACTTCAACAGTCGCTTTATCAGACTCTACGACCACGATGCTTTGATCAACCGTGATTTCATCACCGACCTGTACCAGAATTTCACCCACCAGTGCTTTTTCTACACCGATATCTGGCACTTTCACTTCAACAGTCGCAGATGCAGCGCTATTAGCAGCAGGTGCCTGGCTTTGTTTAGCCGCAGTGCCCGGCTGATGTGAAGCCACTTCCTGAAGGATTTCATCATCAGGTAATGAAGTCGCGGTATTTTCCGAAGTTTTATCAGACACATCAGCTTGCTGGGTTTCTACAGCATTGGCATCGTCTTCAGCCTCTAATTCAATGAGTACTGCACCTTCAGATACTTCATCACCCTGGTTAACCAGAATGCTTTTTACCACGCCTGCTGAAGTGCTAGGCACTTCAACAGAGGCTTTGTCAGATTCCAGCAGCACAATACTTTCATCGATGGTAATGGTATCACCCACTTTCACCAGAATTTCAGCAACTGTTGCCTTATCTACACCAATATCAGGAGTCGTAATTTGCATGATTAGTTCTCCTCCTTGTAGTCAGCAACAGCGTGTAGTTCAGGCGTTGCTTGTGGCGCCCATGCAACTGGACGATCAGTATCCAGCTCGAAGCTAGAAATCGCATCTTTCACTAGACGAGCATCTACTTCACCTTCGTCAGCCAGTTTCTTCAATGTAGCAACCACAATATGAGCAGCATCTACACCGAAGTAGCTACGAAGTTTGGCACGTGTATCGGAACGGCCATAACCATCAGTACCCAATGCAACGAATGGGCGGTTGTCTGGAAGGTAGGCACGGATTTGCTCACTATACGCACGCATATGGTCTGTTGCAGAAACAACGATACCGTTTGTGCCACGTAGTTGCTGAGCAACCCAAGACTCTTTCACTTCTTCAGCTAATGGATGTAAACGGTTGTACTCTTCACACGCCATACCATCACGTGCCAGCTCGTTGAAACTGGTTACGCTGTATACGTTTGAATGGATTTGATATTCTTCACGCAGGATCTTCGCAGCTTTGATCACTTCACGCAGAATCACACCTGAACCAAGCAACTGGACAGTCGCTTTCTCGTCTTCTTCCAGCAGATACATACCACGTTTGATGCCTTCTTCAACACCTTGTGGCATTGCAGGATGCTCGTAGTTTTCGTTCATTACGGTTAAGTAGTAGAACACACGCTCTTGATTCACGTACATACGCTTCAAGCCATCGTGAACAATCACGGCAAGCTCATAACCAAAGCAAGGATCATAAGAAATACAGTTTGGAATCGTATTCGCAAGAATATGCGAGTGGCCATCCTGGTGCTGTAAGCCTTCACCATTCAATGTAGTACGACCTGCTGTGGCACCGAGCAAGAAGCCTTGTGCTTGCGCATCACCTGCTGCCCATGCAATGTCACCAATACGCTGGAAACCAAACATAGAGTAGTACATGTACATTGGAATCATTGGCAGGTTATTGGTTGAATAACTGGTTGCCAACGCAGCCCAGGCACTCATCGCACCCGCTTCATTAATCCCTTCTTGAAGCATGTGACCGTCTTTTGCTTCACGGTAATGCATCAATTGTTCCTGGTCTTCAGGCGTGTATTTTTGACCATGTGCAGCATAAATGCCCAGCTGACGGAACATACCTTCCAGACCAAATGTACGTGCTTCATCTGGAACGATTGGAACCACGCGGTCTTTGATGGCTTTTTCTTTCAATAATGAAGAAATTAAACGAACCATCACCATGGTGGTTGATTGTTGCTTACCGTTAGAACCTGCAAGTACTGCGTCAAATACCGACAGTTCTGGAATCGCAAGCTGTTCGCTTTCCTTACGACGTGCAGGCAGGTAACCACCGAGCGCCTCACGACGTGCCTTCATATATTTCAACTCAGGCGAGTTTTCGCTTGGACGGTAGAATGGAACTTCTTCTAACTGCTCATCAGTAAATGGCAAGTTGAAACGGTTACGTACATATTTCAACGACTCAAGCTGCATTTTCTTGATTTGGTGAGTCTTATTCACCGCTTCAATTTCTTCAGACAGGCCATAGCCTTTCACTGTTTTCGCCAAGATAACAGTTGGCTGACCTGTGGATTTCATTGCTTCTGCATAGGCTGCATATACTTTGAATGGATCGTGACCACCGCGGTTCAAGTTGTCGATGTCTTCATCACTTAAACCTTTAACCAGCTCTTCAGCTTCTGGGTATTTACCAAAGAAGTGCGCACGTGTATAAGCACCACCTTTTACTTGATAACGTTGGTAATCGCCGTCTACCGCTTCTTCCATAATCGCTTTTAGAGCGCCAGTTTCATCTTTGGCAAGCAATGGATCCCAATGACGGCCCCAAACGACTTTAATGACGCGCCAGCCTGCACCACGGAATAGCGACTCAAGTTCCTGGATGATCTTGCCGTTACCACGTACCGGGCCATCAAGACGCTGCAGGTTACAGTTGACCACCCAAATCAAGTTATCTAACTTTTCACGGCCAGCCAGAGAGATTGCACCGGTACTTTCTGGTTCATCCATCTCACCATCGCCCAGGTAAGCCCAGACTTTACGATCTTCTTCCTTGATCAAGCCACGGTTCATCAAATACTTTTGAATGTGTGCCTGGTAGATCGACATAATTGGACCCAGACCCATCGATACAGTCGGGAACTGCCAGTAATCCGGCATCAAATATGGATGTGGATAAGAAGGTAAGCCAACGCCATCTACTTCACGACGGAAGTTATTTAAATGGTCTTCCGTTAAACGGCCTTCCAGAAATGAACGTGCATAGATACCCGGAGCACAGTGACCTTGATAATAGATCATGTCACCGCCGAAGCTGTCGCTATTGGCACGGAAGAAGTGGTTAAAGCCTACATCATATAACGTTGCGGATGATGCAAAACTGGCCAAGTGGCCACCTAGATCATCGCCAGTTTTATTTGCGCGAAGAACCATCGCCAGTGCATTCCAGCGGATCAGCGCACGAATACGGCGCTCCATGTCCTGGTCACCCGGCATAGGTGGTTGTTCTTCAACAGAAATCGTGTTTAAGTAAGGAGTATTTAAACGCTGAATGGGAACATGCTTAGCAATCGCGCGCTGATAAAGTTTCTCTAATAAGAAAGCTGCACGCTCAGTGCCCATGTGTTGCAAAACAGAGTCAAAAGCGTCTTGCCATTCTTGAGTTTCTTGCGCGTCTGTATCGCCATAAAACGCCATAATCTACTGTTCCTAAAGATCTACATTAATCGTTTATATGTATCATATTTAGGGCAGTGACAGGTATCGCCCACGCTGAATGCGCGAATGCTGGGGTATTTAGCAGCTAAATACCTATTGATCATTTATTACACAAAGATACAAATCTGAGTCATTAAAGAATCAAAATTATACATTGCTCATATTTTTTAGTGATAAATTAAGACCTGAAAGCAATAAATCTCCAGTTTCTCTCATTTTAGAAAGAGACCAGAGATTTATTACTTTTAAATATGGATGTGCTTTTTCTGTAGGTATTATGTACAGGGTAGCTTAAATGATCTGACAGGCCTTATGGCAGCATGGCAAGATAAGTTGAAGGATTCTTACGCTGACCGTCTTTTACTACTTCATAGTGTAAATGCGGGCCTGTACAGCGACCTGTACATCCTACGTTGGCAATGTGCTCACCTGCTTCTACGCGATCACCCACACGTGCAATCAGACGTGAAGCATGTGCATAACGAGTCAGGTAACCATTACCGTGGTTAATTTCCACGTATTGGCCATAACCTGTACCCCAACCTGACTTGGTCACAATACCAGGCCCCGTCGCATAGATCGGTGTACCGCTTGGTGCAGACATATCCAGACCAGAATGGTTTTCAGCGCGACCATTCATGGTACGCCCACCAAAGTCAGAGCTGACACGTTTCAGGTTTGGCAGAGGATGTGCAACTAACCAGGAATATGGAGAAGATGAAAAACTTGAAGAAGATTTAGATGTAGACTTAGAAGCGCCGTATTTTTTCTCAATCGTTGCATTGTTGAGCTCAACTGGCTTCTCACGGAGCTGAACGCTTAATTTGGTTTCAGCAGGGATATAAACATCATCTGATTGTGTATAAGCGCCCTGTGCTAAAGTCCGTGTAAGCTGCTCAAGACGATCGACGGATCCACTTTCCTGATTTAGATCCACTAAATCTGCGAATGCTACAGAAGCAGCTGAACTCGCCAGGGAAAATGCCAACAAAATACGTCGCAAATGCATAAAAAACCTCTCTAAAACTGTTTTAATCGAGTTCCTTGGGTGATCTCTTCCTTGATATCTACCGAAAAGAGCGCATAAGATTAAGGCATAATCATGTAGGAATGATGTATGTCTGAACCTGTCAACGTTTTTCAACAAACAAGAAAACACATAAAAACAGGAAACTTCTCGTTTCTCTCGTCACAAGTTGCTGCATGGCAGAAACTTACAAAACTCATTCAACCTTTGTTGCCCCAACCGGAACAGTGGCAGGTTGCCTGCTATCAAAATGGTGTGTTAACGCTTACTGGTGAAAACCAGGCCATGATTTCCCAATTGGCCTACTTACAGAAGCAATACGTTTCACAACTCTCTCAAATTAGCGAATTAAAGGACTTAACCAAACTGCAAGTGTGTTTACGAAATCCATCCAAAACACCTTTGATTACAGAAAAATCCGAAAGAACCTTAAGCCCAGAAACACAGGATATGCTCCGTAGTGCTGCTGACTTTATAAGCGACCCTAAGCTTAGCCAAGCTTTACTACGTTTGGCAAGCAATAAAAAATAATATACAAATCAAATCATGTTGATTTACAATGTAAATTGCGAGAACCAGTTCTCATTCTACATTGTTATAATATAACATACACACTAAAAGACAATGACTTATGTCACATTCACATAAGGAATTGGACAAGTTTCAATGTCATCAAATGTTACAATTTCATAGCTATCCGGATCACTGCTGACATTACGCAAAAGCTGGTTATTTAAGGCATGGCCTGACTTGTAACCGTCGAATTTAGCGATAATCTGGTGACCCATCAGATATAAGTCACCGACAGCGTCCAAAATCTTGTGACGCACAAATTCATCTGAAAAACGTAGCCCTTCTTCATTGACTACCCCAGTTTCATCCACGCCAATCGCGTTTTCCAGACTTGCACCAAGTGCCAGATTATTGGCTTTGAGATAGTCCAAATCTTTCATAAAACCAAAGGTACGTGCTTCACTGACTTCATATACAAAGGTTTCAGTAGAGAAGTCGATGGTGGCAGACTGATATTCTTTCTTGAAAGCAGGATGATCAAAGTCGATGGTGAAGTTAAGCTGAAAGCCTTCATGTGGGCTAAAAGCCGCACGCTTATCATCAATAAGCGCTTCTACAGGTTTGATGATTTTAATAAATTTCTTTGGTGCCTGCAGTTCCTGAAGTCCACCCTGCATCAGCAGATAGATAAATGGACCGGCACTGCCGTCCATGATGGGCACTTCAGAAGCTGATACTTCAATAATCAGGTTATCGATGCCCAGACCGGCAATAGCACTCATGACATGCTCAATGGTACCCACTTTGGCATTTTCCTGAACCAGATTCGAGCACATGAAAGCTTCCTGGATCAGCATGGCATTGGCAGGAATGTCAACTGGTGGATTCAGATCGATGCGTCGAAATACAATTCCCCCATCGGCATGGTGTGGCACGAAGTTAATCATGACTTTCTGCCCACTATGAAGACCGATGCCGCTCGCTTTCACGACACGTTTCAGGGTACGCTGTTTCAACATGCTTTTATCATCTGTTCATCAACAAAACCGCTATACGTTAGCATATTTAGCCATTGATAAAAAACAAAAAGGTGGCCCTAAAGCCACCTTTTCTGTTGAATCATCGTAAACACATATTGTTACATATTACTTACGTTGTTGATTTTTAAGATAATCCTGAATACTCATTGGCGTTGGACGTGGGCTTGAAACAGAGGCTGCCGGCGTCGCTGCCGCACCTGCACCAGTTTGTTGACGCTGAATCGCTGGCACATCATCTTCATCTACTGCAGCCGGGGCTGTTGCAGGACGTGACTGCTGTACATTGGTACGTTTCGCAGGCTCAGCAGCATCTGCCGAGTTACGGGTTAGACCTGTTGCGATTACAGTTACGCTAATTTCATCACGCGCATCTGGATCGAATACGGTACCATAGAAGACTTGACCTTCGTCCAGATCCACGATCTGGTTCACAACATCGGTAATTTCTTCAATTTCACCGAAGGTTACATCATCACCACCAGTCACGTTAATCAGGATGCCTTTGGCATTCATGATAGTAACGTTATCCAGTAATGGGCTACGAATTGCCTGTTCAGCTGCCTGACGTGCACGGTTTTCACCACGACCAAGACCAACACCCATCATGGCATAACCACGTGTGCTCATCGCTGTTTTCAGATCGGCGAAGTCAAGGTTGATATGACCTGGACGTACCACAAGATCAAAGATACTGCGTACTGCATTTAACAGAACGTCATCTGCCTTCTTGTAAGCATCTTTCATCGAGATGTCACGGAATACTTTTAGCAGGCGCTGGTTTGGAATGATGATCAGGGAATCCACGTGCTGTTCCAGGGCTTGAATACCTTTCTCAGCGGACTGTAAACGGCGTTTACCTTCAAAGTTGAATGGCGTAGTAACGACACCAACTGTCAGGATACCCATTTCTTTAGCAATTTCTGCAACCACTGGTGCCGCACCGGTACCTGTACCGCCGCCCATACCAGCAGTCACGAATACCATATCTGTGCCTTCAAGATGCTGGCGGATCAGTTCACGGCTTTCTTCTGCTGCCGCTTGACCGACTTGTGGGTTTGCACCTGCACCTAGACCACGGGTACTTTGTTCGCCCAGCTGAATTTTAAATTCAGCTTCCATGCGATCCAGTGCCTGTTTGTCAGTATTGGCACAGACAAATTTTACACCCTGGATGTCTGATTGCAGCATATGCTGTACAGCATTACCACCCGCACCCCCTACACCAAACACAGTGAAACGGGCTTGACCAATGCTATCGTCTTGATCGTCTTCAAAAAATTCAAATGAGGCCATGACCTATAAAATTCCTAATTTAGTACTGGCAGTCACTAAGCCCGTATACTGCCCTGATCTTAATAAAAAATTGTTTTTAAGAATGCTGCTCCACAACTCAGTTGTCAAGTGCAGGCATTTTTTACTACAACTTCTCAACAATATTCACAATAAATGTCGACTAAAAAATTGACTTCAATGTTTCATTAAAGCCTGACCAGGCACGTTTAACGCGCTGAGTCACTGACAGTCTTTCATTTTCTTCCGATTCTACGATGGTTTCCTGCGCGTCACTCTGGCTGAACATCAGCAGACCTGCAGCTGTAGCGTACTGCGAACGACGCAGCGCTGCCTGATGTGCTTCATCTGCATGTACTGGCGCTGGCGGATTACCCAAATGCGCCGATATACCTAAAGTGCGGCGTACATAGCTGACCATACCTTCAATATGGCTGGCATCACCCGTTAATACCACACCATGGTACAGCCCCTGCATTGCACCACTGTTTTCCAGTTCATCACGCACCAAGCCCAGAATTTCACTATAACGCGCAATAATAATCTCGGTCAGTTCAATCCGGCTAATAGTCTGCGGACCATCAATACCCTGGAACTGAATCATATGGTCCGGTTTTACCACTTTCAGATCGACACAACCATATAACAGCTTGATACGTTCAGCTTCTTCAGTGGTAGTCTGTAACACCGCTGCGATATCACGTGTTACATGTTCTCCACCACGCTGAATGGTATGGGTAAGTGCCAGACGACCATCCAGATAAACTGCAAGATTTGTGGTTCCGGCACCGATGTCGACCAGACATACCCCATACTCTTTTTCATCTTTCAGCAAGCTGGCTTCAGCAGTGGCCAGACATGATACCACCATGCGCTCTACACCAATATTGGCACCTTTCAGGGCACGGTCAATATTCTGCATGGTGCTAATTGGCAACATCATTAAATGATAATGCCCAGTCATGCTGTGCGCCGACATACGGATCGGATTCAATACCCATTCCGGTGCATCATCCAGCTCAAAACCTAGTGGAACTGCGCTGACCAGGTAATGATCTGAGATCTGATGACTGGCTTTAGCCAGTTCAAGCGCGCGCACCACCTCACTGGTGGTAATTGTATGTTCTGCATTGTCAACTGAAGTACGGCCTGAAGCATAAAAGCTTTTCAGCTCCGCACTTGGAATTGAAATCCAAGCTGAATGTACACGGCATTCCGCCATGTCTTCCGCTTCTTGAACGGCATTTTTTATTGCGGTAATGACTTTATCGAGACTTACAATTTTCCCTTTATTCATGCCTCGGTTACGAGCAGTCGCCATCCCAATGACCTGGATATTGTCTGGCGCATGTACCTTACCAATCAAAACTGAAACTTTGTGCGTCCCAATGTCAATCGCAACAACTGAGGGAACAGCTTCATTCATTATTCGTTACTACCATTACCTGTGTTTAATTTATGGCTCTAAGCCTCTATTTTTCAAAGCCGAACATTATGGCTTTACTGTAACGCCGTTCTCAACGCCGGTGTCATTATTCGTTACAATAAAATGACCATTTTGTATCTTTGGTGGAACTGCATTCTTCCACTGAATCGCAAGCCCATTTCTATAGCGCAGATCAATTGAAGAAATTCTAGACCAAACTGGCTTCAAATCGCTATAGGAAAGATGGCTAAGACGTTGCAGCTTGCTCATGGTTTGATCCTGATCCACAATCACGCGTAATCCCGAATCAAACTGCATAAACCATGTCATGCGCTCTGTTAGATATAATTCTTTTAAACGAATGCCATGCGGTGCGAACAGCTGATTAATTTCGTTATAGCGACGCATCATGGTTTTGGCCTGGCTGGCAGGACCATGCAGTAACGGTAATTCAGGATAACTGCGAGGAAGTACTTCAGTAAAAATTTTCCCGCTATCACTGAGCAGACGTCCAGTGCCCCAACGTGCAATTGCATGGTGCGGCATTACCCTTACCCGAATTGCATTCGGCCAGGCACGTGATACCACAACACGATCTACCCAAGATAATTCTAGAGTTTTATCACGGACTGATCTTAAATCCGAGGTAAAATAATTTTCGGTAATAATTGGCGATACATGTTGCAGGATCTGACGTTCTTCTGCCACCGAACGAGAACCAATCACCTCAAGCTCTGCTACCTGGGCATCGGTCATCACACGATAGAATCCCAGTATTCCTGCAGCAAGTACTACAAACGCCACACACAGCAGTAACCAACCACCTAGATTGGCCATTTTTTCTTTTCGTGTGGGCGGCTTGTCGTGAATTGATGTAATCGCAGCACGTTTGCGGCGCATGGATGCAGGAAGTTGAGCCATATCTTAGTGAGCCACACCGTTCAGAGTTTGTTCCAGAATCGCCACACATAGCGCTTCAAAACTATAGCCTACTGCTGCTGCCGCTTTTGGCACCAAAGAATGACTGGTCATGCCTGGCACCGTGTTCACTTCCAGTAGCCAGAACTTACCGTCCTGATCCTGCATGGCATCAATACGACCCCAACCGCTAGCACCTACTGCCTGGAAAGCCCGTAAAGCCAAGGCTTGCAGTTCTTTTTCTTCTGTTTCGCTTAGACCGCATGGAATGCCGTACTGTACATCATTACGGTTATATTTGGCTTCATAGTCGTAAAAAGCCACATCTTCTGGTGGTTGCAAACGAATTACCGGAAGTGCCTGACCATTTAACAAAACAATAGTGAATTCACGACCGGTAATCCATTTCTCTGCCATCACAATGGCATCATGTTCAGTCGCTTTCGCAATGGCAGTAGCGAAGTCTTCGATTTTCTCAACCTTGCTCATACCAATGCTTGAGCCTTCATGCACTGGCTTGATAATCAGTGGCAAGCCGAGTGCTGCAACGATTTCTTCAGCATTCGAATCTTTGGTCACAATACGGTAAGGTGCTGTTGGCAGTTCTGAACCTTGCCAAACCTGCTTGGTTTTAACCTTGTCCATACCAATCGCTGAACCCTGTACGCCTGTACCGGTATAAGGAATATTCAGCCACTCCAGTGCACCTTGAATCTGACCATCTTCACCACCACGACCATGCAGCACAATGAAAGCACGATCATAAGCCGTCAGCTCCGTGATGCTACGCTCCTGAGGATCGAAGCCTTCGGCGTTCACCCCAGAACGCAGCAATGCCTCAAGCACTGCCGTACCACTGTCTAGCGAAACCTCACGCTCTGCAGATTTACCACCAAGCAATACGGCAACTTTTCCGAATTTTGAAGCATTTGACACGTTTATATCCTTAAACTTTTAAATCTGGTCAATTCTATCTGAGCCACACACGGCGACTACTTTACATATAGATGATTCTGAGCAAGTTCAATTGAAATTGCACCTACATTACCGGCACCCTGAGTCAGCAGCAGGTCATTTGCTTGTAGCACATTTTTCATGACATTGCTGAGGTTTCCTTCAACCGGATCAACCAGAATCGGCTCTACCTCACCACGCAGACGAATACTGCGCGCCAGAGCACGGCTATCTGCACCAACGATTGGTTTCTCCCCTGCTGAATAAACTTCCAGCAATAACAACTGATCTACCGTGGACAATACATCGACAAAGTCTTCAAAACAGTCACGGGTACGGCTAAAACGGTGCGGCTGGAACATCATTACCAGACGACGGTCTGGATGACTGGCACGTGCCGCCTTGATGGTTGCTTCAACTTCTTTAGGATGGTGACCATAGTCATCCACCAGCTTCACATCACCGCCTTCAAGCTCGAACTGACCTTGCACTTGGAAGCGACGACCAACACCGCTAAAGCTTTCCAAGGCACGGCAAATCGCAGCATCAGAAACGCCTTCATCAGTCGCAATACCAATTGCTGCCAGTGAATTCAGAATATTATGTGCACCCGGCATATTGATCGTAACACGTAGTGGCTCACGATCTTTACGTAATACCGTAAAGTGCGACTGCATGCCATCCTGTTTAATATCAACTGCACGAATGTCATTGTCTTCATTGAAACCATAGGTAAGGAGTGGGCGACCGATCCGCGGCATAATTTCGCGTATATTGGCATCATCACCACATACCACGGCTAGGCCGTAGAACGGAAGTTTTTGCAGGAACTGAACAAAAGTATCTTTCAGCACATCAAAGCTGCCGCCATAAGTATCCATATGATCAGCATCGATATTGGTGACAATGGTCGCCATTGGCTGCAGGTGCAGGAAAGAGGCATCTGATTCATCTGCTTCTGCCACGATATAACGACTAGCACCCAATGCAGCATTCACACCCGTACGATTCAGCAAGCCACCGATCACATAGGTTGGATCAAGATTTTCTTCGGCCAACATACAAGTCACCAGACTGGTGGTTGTCGTTTTACCGTGAGTACCTGCTACTGCAATACCGTGACGGTAGCGCATCAATTCACCCAGCATTTCAGCACGGCGAACCACTGGAATACGCTTTTCAATCGCAGTCTTAATTTCCGGATTTTCAGGATCAATGGCGGTTGAAACCACAATGACATTGGCACCCTGAATATTTTCAGCGGCATGACCGATGTAAACCTTAATTCCGTTTTCTTCCAGCTGAGCCGTGGTTTTGGACGCTTTAATATCTGAACCAGAGACTTTGTAACCCTGGTTTTTTAATACTTCAGCAATACCACACATGCCAGCACCGCCGATCCCCACAAAATGAATGTGTTTGATACGGCGCATTTCTGGCACTTTGATTAATTTTTTCGCTTGGTCAGCTGGAGTTGATGGAGACATAATTTACTCGGTTTACAATTCTTGAATTAAACGAACCACGTGTTGGGTTGCATCTGGTTGAGCCTGCTGGCGTGCTTTTACAGCCATTTCCATAAGAAGCTGGCGATTCAGCATCGGTTCCAGCAACGCTTTTAAACTGTCTGGGGTCATTGTGGCTTGCGGGCAGATTTTTGCTGCGCCAAGATTTGCCAGGAATCGGGCATTGGCGGTCTGGTGATCATCTACCGCACTTGGTAATGGCACAAAGATTGCGGCCACGCCTGCTGTGGCAATTTCAGTTACGGTCAACGCACCGGCACGGCAGATAATTAAGTCCGCATCGCTATAGGCCTGTGCCATATCTTCAATAAATGGCTGTACTTCAACATTTAAAGTTGCAGGTGCATCAGCATAACGGGCACGCGTCGCATCTGCATGATTTTGACCACACTGATGATAAACATTCAATGGGACATTCAGCTGTTTTAAGGCTTCAGGCACACGTTCATTGAGTGCCTGTGCGCCCAGTGAACCACCGACAATTAAAATACGCAGTGGCTGGCCAGCTTTTTCCCGTTCCTGATAACGCCAGGATGGATTGAAAATTTCAGTAATTTCTTTACGTACCGGATTGCCTGTAGTGACAATTTTATCCTGGGCCGGAAAAGTATTCGGAAATGCCTGACAGACTTTTTTGGCAATACGGGACAACTGGGTATTGGTAAAACCGGCTACAGCATTTTGCTCATGAATAATCACGGGAATGCCCAGCATTCGCGCTGCTAGACCACCTGGACCGGCGACATAGCCACCAAAACCGGCGACAGCATCCACCTTCAGCTGCCTCATATACTTCATGGCGCTAAGAGTGGCTTTTAGAATTTTAAACGGTGCCGCCAATTTACGCACGACGCCATTGCCGCGCACGCCTTGAATATCAATCTGATAAATTGGAATATTATGGTTTTTTAAAAGTCGGTTTTCCATGCCTGCCGGCGTTGCCAACCAAGACACTTTGATCCCCTGCTGTTCTAAGTCTTTTGCAACGGCTAACGCTGGAAATACATGTCCACCGGTACCTGCGGCCATCATCATGACATGTTTAGGCTGTTTTTGCTGAGCATCGGTCACGGTCTAATTCTTCAATTCTAAAATATAAACAGGAGGTGTAATTTAAGTCGTCAATTGTAATCACAATCGCTAAGCCATGAAAGTTTATTTACTTTATTTCAACGAGCGTTTCATTGTTTTTTTTCACACGATTTTAAAGTTTAAACTGTATTTAACCCGAATCGCGGATAAAAAATTGACTTGAAAAATAAGAGGACTAGAGCCATCAGTTGAGTTACCACACAAAACTTAAAACTCTAGTCCCGATGTTTAATAGTACCGAATTATTTTGCGTAATTGATGATTTCTTTCTTAAATTTGAAGCAACCTACTGGAATTTCCTTAAACAAAGTCGTCGTTTCTCCAGAGTCCGAACCGCTCACTTGAGTATCTCAGAAATCACTTTTATCGCGATCTGGTATAAATGTTCTCATTTCACTAATTTCAAAGCATTTTTCACATGGTTGAAACAGGATAAAAATCATTTATTTAAAAGCTTACCCTGTTACCAACGGATGATTCATCTGATTAATAGACATCAATTAGCTCTACACGCTTTACATGTGGCGCTAATGAAAGGCCAAGGTACACAATATTTATGGATTGATTCAACAACTCTGCCAGTTTGTAAAAATCAACGTATTCAACGCCATAAA
This sequence comes from Acinetobacter sp. HA, assembly GCF_000264725.1. Classification (NCBI taxonomy): domain Bacteria; kingdom Pseudomonadati; phylum Pseudomonadota; class Gammaproteobacteria; order Moraxellales; family Moraxellaceae; genus Acinetobacter; species Acinetobacter sp. HA. The sequence goes on from NZ_AJXD01000049.1 coordinate 47,837, forward strand.
TCATTAGTCCAAATTGCATCACGTGGTAGAAGCTCAATGGGCTGGTTTTATGGCTGTAAATTACATATTGTGATGAATCAATTTGGTGAAATTGCTTGTTCTGCTTTATCCAATGGACATTTGGCTGATATCAAAATGGTTGAGAGACTCTTTAAAGAGATGGAAGCAAAGTTGTATGGAGATCGTGGCTATATTAGTCAAGAACTGAAGAGTAGGTTGAAAGAGCAAGGTATTGATTTAATTACCTATCATCGAAAAAATATGCAGGCTATACAACTTTCTGAGTCAGATAAATATCACTTAAAACAGCGCAATAAGATAGAGACTTTATTCAGTTTATTGAAAGGTCAGTACAATTTAGTGACAAGCAAAGCACGTAGTGTTCATGGATTTCTAGGAGGGATTTACGCGTCCTTGTGTGCATATCAACTGATCCATAAAAATAAGCCAACAATTCAAATTATGAAGTCATCGGCTTAAGCAGGATTCGGGTTATTTATAATCAGGTCTGCATTTTTATTCAATTTTTCAGAAAAAAAACGGATTTTATTAATTGATTTCAATGATTTCTTTTTTATAGATATAAAACAGATTTTATCGCAGGATGAAGCGAAAACATTATTGCACTGATCACTATTTTTCAGACCTAAACTTAGGTCTAAACAGCATGAAATTTATTCTTTTTCTATGTTATTTATATTCTGAATAAATACCATCAATTCTTTAATGAATTGATTTAATAGATAAAGCGATGACAGATGTCAAAAATTTCAGTGCATGACAGCTGGGTGATCCTGGCAGGTTATCTGGCCGCCATTCATGTCGGCAAACTCTCTGCGGTAATTCCAATTTTGCAGCAGGACTTAGGACTCAGTTTTACCCAAGCAGGTTTTTCCCTGTCTCTAGTTCAGGGCGCAGGCACGCTGTTTGCACTCAGTATTGGTGCATTCTCTGAAAAATTTGGTCTAAAACGTTGCCTGATTCTGGCGCTAACGATTCTAGGGTTCAGCAGTATTGCCGGACTCTGGATTCAACATGTCGCTGCATTATATTTTTTTCGTTTTACTGAGGGCATTGGCTTCCTGACCATCTCCCTGTGTGCACCAGCCATTCTGAAAAGGATCAGCCGGCCAGAACATCTGAATTTCAAGATGGGATTGTGGAGTTCCTATATGGGTGTAGGGGTGAGTCTAGCCGTTCTGTGTATTCCGATATTGCTGGAATGGCTGCAATGGCAGACTATCTGGGTTTTACTCGGTGGATTGTGTCTGTTGATTGCCTTAATGGTACATCGTTATCTGCATCTTGAACCGCAAGTACCTACCTCTGAAACAGCATCATCATCGGCTACAAGTTCTTCTTTCTGGGAAATTGTTCGGGTCACCCTTACTCATCCACCAATTTTATGTCTGGCGGTAATTTTTGCCTGTTATACCAGTCAGTGGCTGACTGTAATCGGCTTTTTACCGAGTATGTATGTCGCGAATCAGATTGATTTAAAAACTGCAGGTATGTTGACTTCACTGGTCGTGGTTTCCAATCTGGGCGGTACCTTTGGTGCCGGTATGCTGTTGCAACGTGGCTGGCAGCCGAAAACCCTGCTCTGGAGTGGTTTTATCAGTATGATGCTGACCAGCTTTCTGGCCTTTGCTGCTCGTTCCTGGTTGATGCTGGAATTACAGGTACTGAGTGCTGTATTGTTTTCACTGATTGGCGGAATTATTCCGACGACTGTTTTTGCGATTACCCTGAAATACGCACCTCAGGCCAATGTCGCGGCAGCCAGTGTCGGTCTTGTTCTTCAAGTTTCGGCATTTGCACAGTTTTTTGTCCCGCCACTGAGTGCATCACTGGTTTCTGCGACTGGACAATGGGCCAATATTGCACTGGTTACTGTCTGCCTTTCGGTACTCGGTCTGATGATGAGCAGCTATCTGTTCCGACGGCATGGTAAATAAAAAGAGCCTCAATAGAGGCTCTTTTTATTTATGACTGCAAAGCTTAGGCCTGCTTGACCCCTGCTTCCAGCACATCAAACAGGTCATCCGCAATCGAAGTCCCAAACTGGGTATCAATTTCACGGATACAGGTTGGGCTGGTTACGTTAATTTCAGTGACATAGTTACCAATCACATCCAGGCCCACGAAGACCAGACCTTTTTCACGTAAAAATGGGCCAACTTTTGCAGCAATGGCTTTATCATTTTCAGTTAAAGGACGCGCTTCCCCCAGACCACCTGCTGCCAGGTTGCCACGCACTTCACCATTTTGGGGAATACGTGCCAGACAGTAAGGTATTGGTTCACCATTCACCATCAAAATACGTTTATCGCCTTCAACAATTTCTGGAATATAACGCTGTGCCATGATGGGCTGAGTCCCATTATTGGTCAGGATTTCGATAGTCGAACCGATATTTACTCCGTCCTGATACAGACGAAAAATCCCCATTCCCCCCATGCCATCTAAGGGTTTAACAATGACATCACCATGATCTTTAATGAATTCACGTATCAGGCTTTGTTGTGAAGTCACTAAAGTTGGTACTTGCAGTTCCGGGAACTGGGTAGCAAACAGCTTTTCATTACAGTCACGCAGGCTTTGTGGCTTATTGATAATCCATGCCCCTTCGCGCTCTGCCTGTTCCAGAATATAAGTGGTATAGACAAAGTTCATATCAAAAGGCGGATCTTTACGCATCAAGACAACGTCATAAGCAGCGATCGACTCTTTGCGTTTTTCGCCGAGTTCATAATAATGGTCGTAGTCTTCAAATACCTGTAACGGCGCGATCAGACCAAAGGCCTTGCCCTGATCGATATATAAATCTTGCTGCAATGCATAACCGAGTTCATGCCCGCGACGTGCTGCTGCCCACAGCATGGCCATGGTCGAGTCTTTCTTCAGGTTTACATTTTCAATGGGATCCATCACAACAAGTACGCGCATGTGTCTCTGCTCTTTTTCAAAAAATGACTTGGCAAGGAGTATAGCTTGTGTCGATTCTTTTGTTTATGGTGATTTTGCATGACTTATTTTATATAGGTTTTTAGATAAGTACTGAGGCAGATTGAACTCATAGGAGGTTTGCCATGCAACAGGCCATTATCGGTTTTCATCTGGATGAAGAACAGCATTGGGTTGCAGAACTGGCCTGCGGACATGGCCAGCATGTGCGGCATACCCCGCCATGGCAAAATCGCCCATGGGTGATGACCGAGCAAGGGCGCAAAGAAAAACTCGGGATGCTGCTGGACTGTAAAAAATGTGAAAAGTGCGAAACTGAAACCTGAACCTATGAAAAAAGTAGTATGTAGGTGACCTAAAAAATAATCTTGTCCAGAATTTGCTAATTTGAGTTACTGCATTTATGCTTTTATTACTCAAACATGCAGCGCATTTTTTCAGGGTGTACTTTTGCTCATACGGCTCGTCAAACAGATCTGGTTGGTGATGCTTGTGGTTTTTGCCATAGGCTGGAGCAGTGTGTCTGTCGCATCTGCAAATACCATGCATCTGGTTATGCCGTCTGAAAAAACGAATCCTCATTGTCTGGAAATGACAAAACCCTCTGCTTCTCACTCGCTGCATAAGACTGATCATCATCAAGATCAGGAACTGATTCAGCCGGACTGTGTCAGTGACAGCACCCAGCAGTCATCAGATTGTCTGGATTGTGGCACTATGGCCTGCCAGAACCTGGTCACCAGCCTGCCCATTACAACGCCCGAGTTAAGCGTGCCTGATCAAGGTTATCCGGAAAAAACCCTCCTCCCTGCTTACCATGCCCAGCACCTTGCCGGTTACTGGCAAGAAATCCTGCGCCCACCCAAAGCTTGATCCTGAATTTTTAAATTTTTTTATTCATTAAGGATTAAGTTATGTTGCTTAAAATCAGTCAAAGCCTGTGTCTGGGCTTCGGTCTCATCTCGTCGTCTGCCTTGTTTGCAGCCGTAAAAGAATATCATCTGGTCATTGATGAAAGCCCGATCAATCTCACCGGAAAGACGGTCAAGCGTATCACTGTAAACGGAAAATTCCCTGCACCCTTGCTGGAATTTGAAGAAGGTGATGATGCAGTCATTCATGTACAAAACAACCTGAACAATCAGGATACCTCGCTGCACTGGCATGGCCTCCTCCTGCCCGGGCTGATGGATGGTGTCCCCGGATTTAACGGTTTTCAGGGGATCAAACCGAAACAGTCTTTTACTTATCGCTTCAAGGTTCGTCAAAACGGCACCTATTGGTATCACGCACATTCCAAAGGTCAGGAACAGGACGGCCTCTATGGCGCATTGGTGATTCGCCCCAAAGCACAGACATTACTACCTCCACATGAACAAACCGAGCGGGATTATGTGGTGATGCTGTCGGATTTTCACGAACAGGGCAGCCAGCAGATTCAGAACAATTTAAAAAAATCGGCCGAATATTATCAGAACCAGCGCGAAACCGTTGGCGATGTATTTAAGCAGGTAAAACGTGACGGCCTCAAGGCCACCTGGTCAGATCGCAAGATGTGGAATCAGATGCGTATGCTGAAAACCGACCTGTCTGATGTTACCGGTTATACCTTTCTGGTCAATGGAAAAACGCCGCAACAAAACTGGAGTGGCCATTTCCAGCCCAATGAAAAAGTCCGCCTGCGTTTCATCAATGCCTCAGCCATGTCGTTTTTCGATGTGCGTATTCCCCAGCTGAAAATGACCGTGGTCAGTGCCGATGGACAACCGGTGCAGCCGGTCAATGTAGATGAATTCCGTATCGGAACCGCTGAAACCTATGATGTGATTGTGGAACCCACTGCAGCGCATTACCAGATTGAAGCGGAATCGATCGACCGCTCAGGCTTTGCCATTGGCAGTCTGCATCAGGCAACTGATTCAAGTAAAGCCCCGGCTCCGGTTCAATTACCAACACCGCGCCCTCGTGCCTTATTGACCATGGAAGATATGGGACATGGCGAACAACATGACATGTCACATGACACACACAGCAGTCAGACCATGCAGACTGCCACAAGTGAACATGATCAACATGCCCAGCACGACATGCATGCAAGTCATAATGCCATGTCCGGAACCAATCAGCCTCATCAGCCGGTTGAGGGCTGGGCCAATATGTCTACGCCTGCAGGGCACAAAGCCTTGCAATATCAAGACCTCAAAGCCCTGACACCACAACCTGATACCCGCGCAGCAGAACGTGAACTGGTGATTCGTCTGGGTGGAACCATGGAGCGCTACATCTGGACCATGAATGGTAAAAAATTCAGTGATGCCGAGCCACTTCAGGTGAAATATGGCGAGCGGATCCGGCTGAAATTTATCAATGACAGCATGATGGCCCATCCGATGCATTTGCATGGCATGTTTATGCAGCTGGAAAATGGTCAGTCTGCTGCAAATATGCCAAATAAACATACCGTGATTGTGCCGCCCGGGAAAACGGTCACGACCTTGCTCACAGCAGACGAACTGGGAGAATGGGCGATTCACTGCCATCTGCTCTATCACATGAGTGCCGGCATGATGAACAAGCTGATTGTGGCACAGGTTGATGAAGATCAAGCATCTCACCCTTCTTCACAAAAAATGCCGTCAAAGCCAGCAGCTGCTCAAGGAGAAAGCCATGCACATCACTAATCTTTTGGTAAAGTCAGTGCTCAGCAGTGCGCTTACCCTAAGCAGTCTGAGTATTTTTGCGGCAGCTTCTAGCGAGCATACGGGTCATAATGAACATCAGCATCATAGCGGATATCATGCCATGCAAAACATGGCTGATGACCACGCACAGCATACTGAAACAGCAGATGCCGTTTCTCATCAACCGCCACCAAAGTTATTGCATCAACAGCAGGCGCTGAACACACCACAAAATTCAGTCAGTTCTGCCAGCGAACATGATCATCGTAAAGAACATGGCGCACAGATTTATAGCCAGATTATTCTGGACCAGAAATGGCAGCATAGTTCAGAGGGAAATGGAGCATTCAAGTCCAAGAACCAGGCCAGAGTCGGCACGGATGAAAATAAAATTTTCCTCAAGCTAGAAGCCGACAAACATGAATCCCGTCAGGCCGAATATGATGCCAAAGTGTTGTATAGCCGAAATATTTCTGATTTCTGGGATGTGCAGACCGGGGTGCGCTATCGACAGGAAAATTTAGCCGAGCCTTCTATAAACCAGCAGAACGAGCGCTTCGATGCAGTATTTGGCCTGCATGGCCTGGCCCCCTACTTTTTCGAAACGGATGCTCATGTCTATATCGGTGAAGATGACTTTGTCGGATTAAAACTGGAAACAGAGCGTGACCTGTTACTGACTCAGAAACTGATTATGCAACCCTTTGTCGAACTGGATGTCATCCTGAATGATCAGGCAGCTAATGCGAAAAAAACCGGTCTTAGTCATGCGACCTTGGGCCTGGAAACACGCTATGAACTGAGCAAAAAGCTCATGCCTTATCTGGAAGTCGGTTATGAATATAGTAAAGGCAACCAACAGACAGCCTGGCAGCAAAGTTCAGATTCAGAAAAAGGCTGGATCTATGGTGCAGGTCTAAGAATAATGTTCTAAATTTTTGATACAGAAAATTATGCAGCTACGGGATATGAAGCTCCATTCATGTCCCGTAGCGCTATGACACTATATATTTGGCTGAGGAAGATTTTTTAATCCTATGAACTGTACATGCAATGCTTTTCTGCACTTTCCCGCTCATTAAGACACTTGTTATTTTGCGAAAAACTAGTCTTCATCGCCTTGATTTCTACTGTTACTTTTAGCCACCAAAGTGCCTAACATAATGATGAAGGTACTCACGCCGCCAATTAACAGGCTCATCAGCCCCATTTCCAACATAAAATTACTATCGCCAGTCTCAGAGGCACCCCATAGAAATTGAAGACGATCGCCAAAAATAAAATTGATCACACATACAATCAGAAATCCAATCAAGGTGGCAATCAGTAAAGTGACCACCAAGTTCTTCCACATTTTACATCCGACGAACAGGATGATCATGGCCAGTCCAACCATGGTGATGATGGATATAAGTAACACACTGTTCCAGTAATCCATGAGACTCACTCGTATTTGGTTTTAAATTAAAATTAAGAAATTCTTATAGTTAATTTTTCCAATTGAATTTTAATATAGGTGGATTTTTATACATGAGCAATGACGATAACTATCTTAAAGCTACAAATGTTAATTTACCCAAAGTTATAAAATACACTGACTTAGTAAAATCTTGCTGAGTACTGAACGATTCTGATTAACATAAAGTAACGTAAACACAACGTGTATTTATTGTTTAGCTTCGTTAAAGCTCAAATACAACTGATAAAGTTCAAGCAAACCAGCTTGAAATTCTTTAAAAAAGAAGAATTGAGCCACTTTTATAAGAAAAATAAATAATAAATATAAAAAAATTGAATATTTTCTGATTTAGGCTATGCTGTCTTTAACTAGAAAAAAAGCGTTGTTTAGTTAAGCTTCTTTAAGTGCCGCAGTATTATTTATAATCCTCAGTTTTTTCAGATCTTTATTTCAATTCTTGTTGTTTTTCCAAGTTATCCATAGTCATTTCTATGACTAAAATTATTAAAATTTAACAGGTTATATTATATCTACTACAGTTACCGGTACAGTAAAATGGTTTAACGAAACTAAAGGTTTTGGTTTTATTCAACAAGAATCAGGTCCTGACGTTTTTGCACACTTTAAAGAAATCAGCAGTTCTGGTTTCAAAACTTTGTTTGAAGGTCAACGCGTTTCTTTTAGCGTGGTTGATGGTCAAAAAGGTCCAAATGCGATCAATATCGTTGCGCTATAATTTAGCCCAGCAATAAAAAAAAGTACCTTTAGGTGCTTTTTTTAGCACTGAAGATTTATAATTTTGGTGAAAGATTTTCTGCTTCTCTGTTTAGCTCATCAACAGTGAATTTTTAAGAATCATGTTTCTAAATCATTGCTGTTCTAAGCGTTGCTCTATAAAGAAATAGAAATGAAAAACCCCTGGTATCCTGCTAGGGGTTTTCCGTATGGATTCGCTTGGTATAACTCCTGTCGTACCTTACTTTCCTTGTATTTATCTATTGTTATTCTTGTGCGGAACGTCCTGTTCCTGTTAAAGCTATCATAGGAAATTTCCACCATTCAAAACAGCTGCAAAATGCTGGAATTAATGTAAGCCAATGCTTACAAAAATAGACAGAGATAATAAATTTCAAATACTTAGAAAATCGAGTATCTATAAAAAAAGGAAGCACAAGCTTCCTCTTCTATGCCAATCTAGGCTTAGATTCCGTATTTAACACGGTAATCTTCCATTTTTGCTAACGCATCTTTGTCGCCTTTAGTATCGAGGTAATCCATCAAGTCTTTCATGGTAATCAGTGCATGCACCGGAATTTCCAGTTCTTTTTGTACTTCCTGAATCGCAGAAAGTTCACCCTGACCTTTTTCCTGACGATCTAATGCGACCAGCACACCCGCGATTTGCGCACCGGCATTTTTCAGAATAGTGACCACTTCACGAATTGCAGTACCTGCTGTAATCACATCATCAATGATCCAGACTTTTTTACCTTCTACAGCAGCACCAACAAGTACACCACCTTCGCCATGATCTTTGGCTTCTTTGCGGTTAAAGCCCCAAGGCACACTCGACGCCATGATTTTGCGACAATGCAACTGCGGTTGCCGCCACAAAAGGAATGCCTTTATAGGCAGGACCAAAGATCAATTCAACATTGTCACATTCAGTCAGTTTTGCTGCATAGCCAGATGCCAGGCCAGTCAACGCTTCGCCATCATTCAGCAAACCTGCGTTGAAAAAATAAGGACTCACACGACCTGATTTTAAAGTAAACTCACCAAATTTAAGCACACCGCGTGATAATGCGAGTTCGATAAAAGCTTGCGAGTTAAACTGAGCTGGCGTTGACATGAGGTGCTCCTAAATCCATTAATTAAGGTAAGACTTGCGCATGATACCAAAGAGTAGCTATCCAGGTGATCAAAAAATTCTTCGTGTCGTTTCAATTAATGTCAACGGCTTACGTTCATCTGTCACCAAAGGTCTATTGGAATGGATAGAACAGTCTGATGCCGACGTGATTTGCATGCAGGAAAGCCGGATCACGCATGCGCAGTGGACGGACAAATTCAAGCCTGAAGGCTGGTACACGCACCTGTTTCCTGCCGAGCGTCCGGGTTATGCCGGTACGGCCATTTATAGCCGTCTGCCTTTTGTATCTTTAACTGATGGCCTGGGTTTTGAACTGGCCGATTCACAAGGCCGTTTTATTGCTGCCGAATTTGACTTAGGTTTAGATAAAACTGCACATATCTGTTCGCTGTATCTGCCATCCGGTTCATCGGGTGATGAAGCACAGGCACGTAAAGATCATTTCTTGGATGAATATAAAAAGATCCTGAAACAATGGCGCGATGAAAATAAATCGGTGATTGTCTGCGGTGACTACAATATCGTGCATAAACGCATCGACATTAAAAATTGGTCAGGTAACCAGAAAGCCTCGGGTTGCTTGCCACATGAACGCGCCTGGCTGGATCACATCTATGATGATCTGGGCTATGTCGACACTTTCCGTGAAGTACGCAAAGAAGCTGAGCTATACTCATGGTGGTCGAATCGCGGCCAGGCCCGTGCCAAAAACGTAGGCTGGCGAATTGATTATCAAGCCTGTTCACCCGACTGGAAAGAGCGTACCGTAAATGCCTGGGTGTATAAGGATGAATGGTTTAGTGACCATGCTCCAGTAATTATTGACTACAAACTTTAATCCAATAGATAAATTCAGTGAACAATTGTTCACTGAGTTGGTGTTAATCACTTACATAACAAGACGTATTAACAGCTATTTTTAGGGCTAAATACAGAGCATTATATTTACACGGCACAAGGACATGTCAGGATGACAACAAAAGGACAGGAAGCCGTAGGAAGAAATAAAACAGACTACAAGATTTAGCTTGTTTTGCATGGATGTGACATCGGACGTTGAGATGAGACCCGCATAATCAGGATGATTAGATGCGGGTTTTCTCATTTTAGCGCCTCTATAACATTATCAGCTTCTCATTTCTTTTTATTCTGCGTCCTTATCTTTATCACTATTTTGCACAAATCAGATGTCAATTTCATGACATTCCTGTATCTGCTATGTATCTATTTTTATCTCATTTTTTACTTGAGTTTTGTTTCCTACTCATGGTTGTAATCATTAAAGTTCGCTAAGCTACAGTAAAATTTAGATGGGTGATGATCATGTTGAAGATCTATGGAATTAAAAACTGTAATTCAATGAAGAAAGCATTTGATCTGCTAGGTGAACTGGGTTTGAGCTATGAGTTTCATGACTATAAAAAACAGGGAATCGATGCTGAAACTTTAAAGACCTGGCTGGATACATTGGGTCAGGAAGTTGTGCTGAATAAAAAAGGTACCACCTGGCGCAAACTCAGTGAAGAAGAGCAGCAAACCGCTTTGGCAAATGAAGAAAATCTGCTTGTTGCCTTAATGACTCATACCAGTCTGATTAAACGTCCAATTCTGGCAACTGGTTCAGGTTTGATCGCGGGTTTTGATGAAACTGCCTATCGTGCGTTGAATAATTAAAGCGAACTGATAATAAAGTTCAATATAGCAACCGATTTATAGCCATAAAAAAGCCTGACAATCGTCAGGCTTTAACAGTCTCAGACTCAGAATCAGTTCGCACGAATCCAGGTCTGGTTACGGCCCAGCGCAGCTACACCAATAAAGCCACGTAGTTGCAGCTTCTTGCCACCATCAGCCAAGTTACCTTTTAGCTTATAAGTCTTACCTGATTGTGGATCAAGAATCGAACCACTTTCATAGTTGGTACCGCCAACATTTTTCAGACCTTTAACAATGGTCAGGCCTTTCAGAGATTTGTTGTGATATGGACCTTCACATTTTGTGCAGGCATTTTCTTCACCTTTGGTCAAAACCTTCTGAATGCTGGCACTTAACGTCCCATTGCTTTGTTCAGTAAATTTTACAATCGCCTTTGGCTGATTGGTTTTGTCATCAATTGTTTTCCAGACTGTTCCGTTTAAAGGATCTGCGGCATTCGCCAATGCACTTAAACCCAGTAGTCCTAACATAAGCGCGATTTTTTTCATTTTTGTTTCTTTCCCTAAGTCTGTGAGTAGACCGTTGTAGTATTAATTAAGTCACAACAATTTTTCAATTTCTGGATGTGACTATCTAGTGTAACCTTGTAAATATTGTTGGTAAATAACATACCAGACCAATGAAAACATAAAAAGATGGAAAGAAAATGAAGATTAGTCCCCTTACGAAACAGTTAATTACAGAAACGATTTTAAAGACTTCCATCCGTAAACCCAGCCAGTTTAATCTCCCGCCTGCTGCGCTTAGAAAAGCCCTTGAACAGTTCTGCAAACTTTTTCCTGTAGACAAAAATGTTGAAATACGATCCTTAAAACTGGCAGGCCTGAATGCAGAAGAAATCAAGCCTCAACAAGAAGCTACCCAGCTGATTTTCCATATTCATGGGGGTGCTTTTTATTTGGGTTCAATGAAGACCCATCGTGCTTTTATGAGCCAGATTGCTGCCCGTACCCAAATGCAGGTGCTGCATGTAGATTATCCACTTGCTCCTGAAGCACCTTATCCAGCCGCACTGGATGCCGTTTTCAATGTGTATATGCAACTGTTAGATCAAGGCGTGCAAGCCAAAGATATCATTCTCTCTGGAGATTCTTGTGGGGCAAATCTGGCATTGGCGCTAGCCCTGAAAATTCAGAAACTGGAACTTCCGCAGCCCAGTGGTTTGATCCTGCTTTCTCCCTTTGTTGATCTGACCCTGACCAGTGAATCCTTGCGCTACAATCAGGTACATGATGCCCTGTTATCCATTGAAACATTAGAAAATGGCATTCAATACTATGTACCTTCGTCGATTGAGCATGGCAATCCTGAAGTATCACCTTATTTTGCTGACTTAACTGGTCTGCCACCCATGCATATTCAGGTCGGTTCCAAGGAAATTCTACTGGATGATGCGCAGCGTCTCCGTGATAAGGCCCTCGCAGCAGGGGTTGAAGTAGAGTTCAAGCTATATACAGGTATGTGGCACAATTTTCAGATGTTTAGCGCCTGGTTTGATGAAGCCCGACAATCTCTGGCTGATTTGGCCGACTTCGCACACCGTCTGGATCAGGACTAAATGCCCAGCTTTTATATTTTTCAATTTTCAGGATGGTGCGGGAAAATTTTCTATTTGGTAAATATTTAAAAAGCCAGACACATCACTGTGACCTACCCCATCCTGTAATCTTTTTGCATGTTACAACGATCTAAATTTCAAACTTTACTAAAATGACCCAGCTGTACAAAATATAACCATTCTCTTTCGCAGTATATTCATGTTATCTTAAGCCCAAGAAATAAAACATTTTATTTATTACGATATTTATAATTTAGAATGGTCATTATAGGATACAGCCTTGTATGAAGCGTATCTCGCCTGCTCTGCAAGCTATTTTCAAGTATAAAATTACCAAGTATCTGGTTGAAGAAGAAGTGGTGATGAATTGGGGGATACTGAAAAAATGTATCCTCATGCTTGTACTTGGCTGTGGTATCCATCTCAGCTGGATGCTTTGGGATATCTTTGTTTTACTCAGTCCTGAATATTGGCAATATGTGGATATAAGCGTGGCAAAAATGCAGATTATCCTCAATAGCCTGTTTTTACTGATTCTGCTTTGCCTGATTTATCCCTGTTATAAATTTCGAAATAACACCCGCGTCGAACGTTATCTGCCCTATATCTCAGTCGGCATCTTTGTGGTTTCCCTTTGCCGTGATGCCTATATTGTTGGTGTCGTCAGTCCAGTGGCCATGATTGCCTATGTGAGCCTGATTACAGTAGGGCTGGTCCTGTTTTCTCGAACGCTGGTATATAGCATGCTGATTCCAGCTTCAATTTTTCTCAGTATTTGCGGTTATTTGAGCTATACCGGCCAGCTTACTTATTCACCACTTTTTACCATTCCAGGCAAACTGTTCTATAACGGTTTCTGGCTGGTATCCATGTTGTATTTTATTCTACCTATTCTGGCTATCTGTATGATGCTGTTTGAAATCCTGCTCAGCCAGTGGCGACACCGTGAAAAACTGATTCAGCACCTAAGCCAGATTGACCCATTAACCAATCTGTTTAACCGACGTAGTATCAATCAATGTCTGGATAAACTGAATAGCGTGAAACTGGAAAGTTATGCATTAGTTTTGTTAGATCTGGATCATTTCAAGAGAATTAATGATTACTATGGGCATCATAAAGGTGATGAAACCCTGATCCGGGTCAGTGAGGTGCTCACCTTGCTGCTACGTGAAAGTGATGTGGTTGGCCGTTTTGGTGGTGAAGAATTTATTTTGATCCTGAAAAATTCCAATCTGGAAAAGGCGCGTCAGGTTGCAGAACGTTGCCGTGCTGCAATTCAGCAACTGGAAATTTATAGTGATGATGGTCAGCGCATTCATGTCACTGCAAGTTTTGGTATTGCATTATCTAGTCCAGAACTTCGCCCACAACAGTTATTGAGTCAGGCAGATAAAGCCCTGTATCAAGCCAAAGCGAGTGGTCGTAATCTGGTTAAAGCTTATAACACTACACTTGATGGCGGGATGCAACTGCATCATTCGTGATTTAATTGACTTTTCCATAATTGCACAGTACATGAAATTATTTTATTGCGCTTGAACAAAACGTTCTATTTGTTCTAATAATTCAGCTTCAGTAAAAGCCCCAGTCAAACGCAAGCCACGAATTTCCTGTTGCTGATCATTCAAGAATAGGTATGTAGGTGGACCTAGAATTTCCCACTGATTTAACAGTGCTTGATGCGTTACATCATAATGACTGAGATCCAGTTTGATCAGAAAATACGGTGCCAAAGCCTGCTGTACCTGAGCTGATTTTAGCACCCGGTGTTCGATGGGCTGACAGGCCACACACCAGTCGGCATAGACATCGACAATAACTCGCTGCCCTTTTGGTACTGTAGCCAGTAACTGCTCAAAAATCGGTAGCAGTCGCTGCGACATGCCAAGTCGCTTGTTGCTGAGAAGTTTCAACAAAAAAGCGCTGACTGTGCTGATACTGACTATAAATAATATACGGCACTGCCATTGCTAGGCAGATAATATACAACCATCGCAGTCCGCTATTTTTCCAGAACAGCCGTGCCAATATGTAGGCCACAAAGCTTAAGCCCAACCCAAGAGAGAGCCACTGTAGTGCTGCTTCTGAAATCAGGGGGCGAATAAAATACAATGCCAGCGCCAGCATGATAAAAGCAAACAGAACCTTGACCTGATTCATCCAATGTCCCGCTCTAGGCAATATACGCGAACCGAGAACACTGGCGAGTAGTAAAGGGGTTCCCATACCAAAGCCTAAGGTAAATAGAAGCAAAGCACCCTGCCACTGACTTTGGGTTTGAGAAATAAACAGTAATGCCCCTGCCAGCGGTGCTGTCATACAGGGACCCACCAACAGTGCTGACACCATGCCCATCATACTGGCACTGACCAGAGTCCCGCCCTGTTGCATGGCTTGAACCTGATCCAGTCGATGTACCAAACGCTGTGGCAACTTGATTTCAAACAGACCAAACAGGTTGAGGGCAAAAGCCACAAATAATAAGCTAAAGGCAATTAAAGTAGCGGGCTGCTGTAGCCAGCGCTGGAAATTCAGTCCGGCAGAAGAAGCAATCAAGCCTAGTACTGCATAGACCAGAGCCATACTGGTGACAAAGCACAAGGCAACCATCCAGGCCTGCATTCCGCGTCGATCCCGCACAATCAGTGAGGTCAAGATCGGTAACATTGGCAAGGAACAAGGCGTGAAAGCCAGCAGCATACCTAAGCCAAAAAACAGCAACAGGCCATAGCCTAATGAACTTTCTGCCAGTTGTTCAGACCATTTTTGGTCTTTGGCAGCAAAGCTGGAGCCATCCTTATTATCTAATGTACTCACCTCGACAGATTCAGAACTATTATTCAGAATAGTATTTTGCCGGTCTGATGAATTGCTCAGATCAAGTAACTGTTTAGAACTAGCTCCTGTAGGCTGATATTGCACCAAACCGGACAGATCAGTTTTAAATTCAACTGTTTGTGGTGGGTAGCAGAGCCGATCTTTGGCACAACCCTGCCAGGTCACCTGATAGGTTTGCGAGGCTTGTGTCGGAATATTGAACTGTAATTGTTGATAGTAAACCTGAGTCTGACCGTAATTATCATCATGCAGGTCTTCAGCAGGTGGCAAATCCAGTTGCAGTGTTTGACCACCCTGCTGAACTTCCACCATATGCTGATAGATATAATAGTTGTCTGGAATTTCCCAGCTGAGTTCCGCCTGCTGCGGACTGCTGGAAACCACCGTAAATGGAAAAGCCTGATCAGGCGACAATAAAGGTGCTTGCGCCTGTACTGCACAACTTAGCAGCAGGCTCCCGAACAGGATTCGGCAGCCAGATCTACTCCAGGCTTTCAGTTTTTCGGCATCCATGACGACTGGTCAAAACTCCTAGAACAGGAAGGCTACGCCCAGACCTGAGGTATAACTCTTATCAGTACCATTCAGATCCACGCCCACGCTGGCATCCAGCTGAACACGATCATTCAGGGCATACATTACGCCTGTACCCAGCCCATATTCATAATCCTGGCTTTCAGCCTTGCGATAGACAAATTCCGAGAAGCCTGACCATTTGTCAGCGATTTTATATTTCAGTGTGGGTACTGCCTGAATTGCCCACTGGTCATCTTGCCATTCATAGCGCATGGTAATTGAAGTATTGACCAGATCATTATATTGATAAGCCACAGCTGAACTTAAACTATAAATATCTTCTTCATTACTAAAGCCTTGATTACCTGTCGCAATCAGTACTTCAGCCAATAAGGCCATTGAAAGTCGCTCATCATCCAGATCAATGGCTTTTTTCAAACCGATACTGACATCACCGAGACCATCATCTTCTGATTTAATGCCATCTATTTTACTTTTAGACCAGGATGGGCCCTGCCAACCCAGTTGTAATTCTAGGCTGTCACTTAAACCGGTACGCAACAACATATCGGCATTGAGTGTGGTGCTATAGTCACTGCCTGATTCAACATAGCTGGCAGAAGGCAGGCCCTGTTCCCAGACTAACTGCCCTACTGGTATCGTCGTCGTGCTAAACCCCGTGCCTGGACGGTCGAAAGCAAAATCTGCAGCAAATACCTGCGCGCTCGCAGTTGCCAGTGCCACAAAACCCAATGTCTTTAATGTTGTCATAGATTGCTACTCTTTCTTTTTAAGTCTTAACCGAGTTCTTTGGACATCTTCGCGCCACGGCTACGCAGCAGTTCCAGTGTCTGCTTTTCTTCTTCCAGTGCTTCTGCCCAGTTAATTTCATCAAAGTCACAGTCAAAGAACAGATCACAGATTGAAGATAGAATCGTCAGACCGTCTTCATCCCGGGTATTTGGATCGACATTTTCATCCAGTAAACGTTGTACGGCAGGTACACAGGCAGCACTGGCAGCGTCCCAAAGTGGACCATAAATTTCTTCGGCATCCCACAGGTGCAGATTCACTTTGGCTGCAATCAGGGCATCCAGAATATCAAGATGCACTTGAAGCTTCTGTTGTTTTTCTTCGTTAGATAGAACATTGCCTGCTTCATAAGCCTCACAAACTTCTTCCCACCACTTGAACAGACCATCTGACCAGACAGAAATGACCGGGCCTTTTTCCATATCAATAAAATTTGGGTTGAGTCCATCTGCCAGGAGCTTTTTCACCTGATTCAGATCCAGTTCTTCGAGTGCTTGCACAAAAAGCTGTTGTTGCGCAGTTAACATGATGGAGCTCACTTCAATTCGTTTTCGACTATTATGCCGAATAAAGCAGGATTTGTTTTATTCTCATTCGTTTATTTTATCTAAAATTGAAAAAAGCCCCGTAGGGGCCTTTTTCATCTGCAAACTTTTTATTCTTCTATATCTGTAACCGTTTCTTCGGCAAGTTTTAGCGGATTACCACGCACATTGTCTTTTTTCTCAATTACATGTTCCAGGCTGCGTTTTAAACGATCAATGGCCCCACGAATTGCGGTATCAATATTGTGACCATGATGGTTGACCACAATTGGCTTCAAGCCAGCAGGACGTGCTTCGATCATGCAGCGAATATCATCATCGCCACCTTTTGCGGCATTTTCATCACTAAGATGCACGGAGAAATGAGTAATACGCTCACTGTGGCGCTGGAATTCCTGATTTAATTCGGTACGAACGTAAGTAATTAGACGATCACTATTGCGAATATTTTTATCGGTACGGAGTTCAATGTTCATAAAATACCATCCTCAAATCATTGTAACTTTTTAGTGCAGATTTTTTATCTTGGCACGTTTGTAGCTTGTTGTTTTGTATTGCATTTCACTTCTTCAAATCGTTTTGGATTAACCCTCCACATTGAATGATGAACACATTTTTGAGTCTGCAGAACCGTGTCCTTATACCTTGAATATCGGTCCTCTCTTAAAAATATGCAAGTGATATTTTGATTTTTTTAGCAAAAGGACAACCAATAGTGACAACTGCTTACTTACGCGGAAAACAATTGATTGAAACGATACAAAAGCAAGAATATTCACGCGATTTAATCGGCTATCACGGCAAACCACCCCATGCACAGTGGCCCAATGCTGCCCAGATCGCAGTACAGTTTGTATTGAACTATGAAGAAGGCGGTGAAAATCATGTTGAACATGGTGATAGCGGTTCCGAGCAGTTTCTGTCCGAAATCGTGGGTGCTGCCAGTTTTCCAGCAGTACATCGCTCCATGGATTCAATGTATGAATATGGCTCACGTGCTGGTTTTTGGCGTATTCATGAGGAGTTTCAAAAAC
Source organism: Acinetobacter sp. HA (assembly GCF_000264725.1). Lineage (NCBI taxonomy): Bacteria > Pseudomonadati > Pseudomonadota > Gammaproteobacteria > Moraxellales > Moraxellaceae > Acinetobacter > Acinetobacter sp. HA. Next base: position 65,840 of record NZ_AJXD01000049.1, read on the forward strand.
GTGGCTGGCCTATGACAATTTTTGGAGTCGGTATGGCACTGGCTCGTAATCCTTATATCGTCGAGGCCATTAAGGCGGCTGATTATGATGTGGTCTCACATGGCCAGCGCTGGTTGCATTATCAGGATATGGAGATTGAAACTGAACGTCAGCATATGGATCAGGCCTTAAGTGTGCTGACTGAACTCTTTGGGGAAACGCCAATTGGCTGGTATACCGGACGCGACAGTCCCAATACACGTCAATTATTAGCTGAATTTTCTCAGATTAAATATGACTCTGATTATTATGGTGATGACCTCCCATTTTGGAGCACCTTAACTGAACCAAATGGTCAAAAACGCCCTCATTTAATCATCCCCTATACATTAGAGTGCAATGATATGAAGTTTAGCTCTCCGGGTGGTTTCAATTCAGGTGAGCAATTTTACCAATATTTAAAAGATGCCTTCGATGTGCTCTACAGTGAAGGGGAAACTGCACCAAAAATGATGTCAATTGGCATGCACTGTCGCCTGCTCGGACGTCCGGGACGCTTCAAAGCCTTGCAGCGCTTTATGGATTATGTACAGAGCCATGACAAAGTATGGGTCTGTCGTCGCAACGATATTGCACAACATTGGTACACCCACCATTTTCCTGCGCACCAGGACTAATCATTCACTGAAATCCCCTAAAGAGAGCATGCTGCTCTCTTTTTTATTTTGACCTTTTGGTGGACTCGCTTGTCATACGATTGTCGATACTTTGGCATTGTTATTGCAGTTTTCAGTGAGAAACACAGATTACAAAGCTTAAATTATGCAATTAACTGAATTTAACCAGGCATCTGACAGCGATATTGAACTGCTGCTCAAGCAGTGTGTGCATATTGACCGTTGGGCTAAAGAATTAAAACAGCAACGACCTTTTACTTCACGCGATGAGCTGCTCGAAGCTGCCAAAAGACAGGCACAGACCTGGACTTGGGAAGAAATTTACAAGGCGCTCGCAACCCATCCTCGGATTGGTGAAAAGCAGGCACAGACTGCTTTAACCGCCAAAGAAGAAGGTTTTTCCGAACGGGAACAGGCCTCGATTTCACAAGATGAAGAAACTCAAGCCGCTTTGCTAAAAGGCAATCTGGCCTATGAGAAAAAATTTGATTTCATCTTCCTGATTCGCGCAGCAGGTCGTAGTAGCGAAGAGATTCTGACAGCATTGAATTACCGCCTGGTGAATGACCTGGATACTGAAAAGCGTATTGTTCATCAGCAACTTTTAGAAATTGCTTTGTTACGTCTGGCACAGGAGATTGATTCATGATCAGCACCCATATTCTTGATACTCATCTGGGTAAACCTGCAGCCGATGTTGAAGTCAAATTAATGGATGCCACAGGTCAGGTATTGGCGACTGCTAGCACCAATAATGATGGCCGGGTACTGGTGCCGGATTTTGGCTTAGACATTATTAGCACCGGTGACTACAGCATCGAGTTTGCAACCAAAGCCTATTTTGATGTCCAAGGCTTGGCTACATTTTTCCCAAAGGCTGTGATCCATTTCAGCATTTTAGATGCTGCTCAGCATTATCACATTCCATTACTCATCAGCCCTTTTGCTTATTCGACCTATCGCGGTAGTTAAGTTAGCCCGCTCATTATTCAGAATAGAGAAGGATTTTATATGTCAGAACAAGAAGAAACTGTCTCACCCGAACACGAATTTTTAGGGGTTGGAAAAAGTGCGGCTTATGGCTTGCAGCATGTATTGACCATGTATGGCGGTATTATTGCCCCACCCCTGATTGTGGGTACTGCTGCAGGCCTGAGTGGTATGGAAATCGGTCTGTTGATTGCCGCAGCACTATTTGTAGGTGGCCTGGCAACGATTTTACAAACAGCAGGCGTAAAATATGTCGGTGCTCGTTTGCCTTTGGTACAAGGGGTATCTTTTGCTGGCGTAGCCACTATGGTGGCGATCGTGACCACCGGAGGAGGATTGCAGGCAGTCTATGGCGCTGTAATTGTCTCTGGTCTGATCGGTTTCTTCCTGGCACCCTATTTCTCTAGAATTATCCGGTTTTTCCCACCGGTAGTCACTGGCTGTGTGATCACCATCATTGGTCTGTCCTTACTGCCAGTTGCAGTACGCTGGATGATGGGTGGCAACAAAAATGCTGAAAACTGGGGTAGCGCAGAAAATGTTAGCTTGGCGCTAATGACCTTAGCTATTGTGATTTTGCTGAATTTATCCCGCAATGCCACAGTACGTCGTTTGTCCATTCTGCTATCTATTGTATTAGGAAGCATAATTGCAGGTTTAATCGGTTTTGGTGACTTTTCTAAAGTGGCAGATGGTGCATGGTTACAATTCCCAAGTTTTTTTGCTTTTGGCATGCCTACTTTTGAACTGACAGCTATTCTTTCCATGTTGATTGTGACTTTGGTGATCATGACTGAAACCACGGCTGATATTATTGCAGTTGGTGAAATTGTTGGCACCAAAGTCGATGCTGACCGTATTTCTGATGGTTTGCGTGCGGACATGCTATCGAGTGCCGCAGCCCCTATCTTCGGTTCGTTTATGCAAAGTGCTTTTGCACAGAATGTTGGACTGGTAGCGATTACTGGAGTTAAGAGCCGTTTTGTCGTGACCGCAGGCGGCATTATTCTGGTGGTACTGGGCTTGCTACCAATTATGGGCCGTTTAATTGCGTCTATTCCCGTACCGGTGCTGGGGGGCGCAGGCTTGGTGTTATTTGGAACAGTTGCAGCCAGTGGTATTCGTACCTTAGCGAAGATTGACTATAACGAGCAAAAGAACCTGATCATTGTAGCAACGTCAATCGCTGCCGGCATGGTGCCTATTATTGATCATAGTTTTTATGCAGATTTTCCAAAATGGGTTCAAACTTTATTCCACTCTGGTATTAGTTCAACTTGTTTAATGGCCATTTTACTGAATATCTTATTCAACCATTTAAACTGGTTTAAGACTAAGACTTTGGCCAATGCTGAACCGGCAGTAGATAGCCACCACTAAACCTGGGTTAAAAAGTTGGTCGGAATATTGCATATAAATTTCAGTTACCGGTCAATTTTCACTTTATTTTTACTTATTAATCTGTATGCTTTATCTGCTTTCTTGGGGGAGAGATTTTAAATGAAACTTAAACAAATCGTAGCACTTTGTGCATTGGCTTCTACTGCGGCTGTTACTCAAGCAGCACCTATCTGGCAAGACTTTAGCTTAACAGGTCTGTATGGTAAAAACTATGCTGTCCCTTTTGCAGGTGATGACAACAAACAGACCACGATTACTGCTGAATATGCAGCAGGTCTTAAGTATGGCGATTTTTTTGCTTTTGCTGACCGTAGTAATACTGACTTTGGTAATGAAACCTATTTCGAAGTTGCACCACGTTTAAGCCTGGGCGCTGTAACAGGTCAAAAACTTGAATTGGGTCCAATTAAAGACGTTCTTATCGCGACAACTTGGGAAGGCAGCGCTAGCGCTAATACTGACTTTAACAACTACTTATATGGTATTGGTTTTGCACTTGATATTCCATACACAAGTTATGCGAATATCAATTTCTACAAAGCTGACAACGATGACACACCAGATGATTATCAAATGACCATCACTTATGCAGTGCCATTTAAAATCGGTTCTGAAGAATTCCTGGCAGATGCTTTCCTGGATTGGTCAACTGCTGAGAAAAATGGTCACGCAAGTGAATTGAACTGGACATCTCAGTACAAATGGAATGTAGGCAAACACATTTCTCCTGAGACTAAACTTTACCTTGGTATTGAGCATTCTGTCTGGAATAACAAATATGCCATTAAAGGTTTAGATCAACACGATGTCAGCGCTCTTGTGAAGTATCACTTCTAAGAGATGTTATCTTAAAAGCAGAACTTCGGTTCTGCTTTTTTTTATTTCTTTAATTTAACTTAATCAGTAGGTGGTTCAATGAGTGCAGTTCAGATCCGTACAGCCAATATAGACGACCTTGAAAGTATCCTTAATATTTATAATCAGGAGATTATCAACGGTACTGCCACCTGGAACCATACTGCGATGGCATGGTCAGATATACAGGCCTGGTTCAAAACCCTTCAAGATCAGAACTATCCGGTACTCGTTGCAGAACATCAGCCTACAGCTAAAATCATTGGCTATGCCAATTATGATGAGTTCCGTAGTATTCAGGGTTTCTCTAAAACAATTGAACATGCGGTCTTTCTACATCCTGACTATACTGGTCAAGGGATAGGAGAACAGTTGTTATTGCGCTTGATGGAAATTGCCAGCAGGCAGGGCATGCATATCATGGTGGCAGCAATTGATTCGGAAAATATAGCCTCCATTCATTTGCATCGAAAACTTGGCTTTATTCAAACGGGTTATATGCCACAGGTGGGAGAAAAATTTGGTCAGTGGCGTGATCTGGTCTTGCTTCAGCTGAACCTGGATCAAAATTCACTTTAGATTTTTCTATATTAAAAACTGACTGCAACAAGAAAATACAGAGATAAAAAAAAGGGCTTACGCCCTTCTGCTGATCAATCATTGTTATTATTTTATATGCTTATTATCATGAATTTTCATACAAGTTTCAGTCCAAAGGGTTACCGATAATATTGCTAATAATGCCTTTCATAATATGTGGGCCATTTTCACGACGTAATTCTTCATACCATTCCATTGTTACCTCTTTATCTTTCATATGAGTGACATCACAGCGCTTACGCGCACGCAGCACCAGTTCATTCGCACGTTCATTGCGTTTATTCTGATAGCGACGTAATGAGTCCTGTAATCCCAGTGTATTGATCTGAAGTGCACGAGCCAGATAGATTGCATCTTCCATCGCCTGGCAACCGCCTTGACCAATATCCGGCGTTGTACTGTGGGCTGCATCGCCGACAATGACGACATTGCCTTTGTAAAAATCGGCAAATGGTTCGATGTCATGAATTTCGACACGATTGGTACGCTGCTCATCAATTGCCTCAATCAGCTTTTGAACCTGAGGGCACCAGTCTTTAAAGTATTCTTTGAGTAATGTTTTATATTGGCTACGCTCATTCTCCAGTCCTACTGGCAATGGCACATCAAAAAAGAAGTAGAAACGGTTATTTGCAACCGGCATCAGTGAAGCACGTTTGCCCTCACCGACAAAAGTGGTCCATTGATCAGCAGGGGCTAAAGCTTCCGATACCTCAACCAGACCATTCCAGTTCACATAACCGGCATATCGACGCGATACAGTTTCACCGAGCACATAAGCGCGGGTCATGGAATGGGTTCCATCGGCACCAACCAGCAAGTCTGTTTGAATTTCTGAACCATCTGCAAAGCTAACGGTGACCTGTTGTCCATCATCATTGAGCGCCACCATTTTTTTACCGAGATGAATATCAGCATGACCAAATTCATCCATCAGCATATTCTGTAATTCGGCACGAGAGACCGGATATGGACGCTGTCCCACTTCTTCAATCAGCGGATAAAGGCTGAACTGGGTCATAACATCGCCAGTCAGGCCATCAACATAAGCCAGATTATCCATCTGCCCGCCCAGTTGGGCGACCTGGTCAGTTAAACCTAAATAATTCAGGCATTTCACCCCATTGGACCAGAGAGAAATCGCAGCACCCACGGGCAAGATCTGTTCGGCCTGCTCATAAATGCTGACCTGATGTCCGAACTTCTTTAATGCAATACCTGTGGTTAAGCCCGCCATCCCGGCGCCAATAATGGTGATATTCATTGTTCCCCCTAAGTTCATAAATGTTGATCCATCTCAGGGAGACAAAGCGAAAAGTGTGCCATTATCCGAATAGTTTCAAATACCCAGATTCAAGTTGGCACATGCTGTGCATCATTTTTTAAAGTACTGCCTTGTTTTGGGGAGAAAAGAACAGGGCATTGGCTATGTTTAGCCTGTAAGAAATGACAGTTGAATAAATTTAGAATGGAAGATTGATATGGCGACCCTGTTTGCACCTGCTTTTGAAATACCTGCACAGTTACAGCAACTTACTAATCTGGCAGATGAACGTATTGGTGCAAAAGTATTGCAATGTTCAGATGATTTTTTTGCTGAAGCACAGCGCATGCTCCAATTTACAGCACCTATTTTTGTCGAAGATAAGTTCGATAATCATGGTAAATGGATGGACGGTTGGGAAACCCGCCGCAAGCGTCATGCCGGCTATGACTGGGCAATTGTAAAGCTCGGTGTTGCGGGAAAAATTAGTGCACTGGATATTGATACCACTTTTTTTAGTGGCAACTATCCTGCCTCTGCTGCAGTTGAAGCCTGCTATGCACCAGATCAGAACCTGGAGCAGGTTGAATGGCACCAAATTTTACCAAACAGTATATTAGGTCCAAGCCAGCATCATATTTTTCAAGTTGCTTCAGAAAACACTTATACCCATTTACGTTTAAATATCTACCCGGATGGTGGTGTAGCCCGTCTACGCGTTTATGGGGAGGTCCAGATTCAGTTAAAAGACAGCAATGAAACTCTGGATCTGCTGGCACTGGAAAATGGCGGTCGTGTGATTGCCTACAGTGATGCGCACTTTGGTCATCCACGTAACCTGATTAACCCAGGCCGTGGCATCAATATGGGCGATGGCTGGGAAACTAAACGCCGCCGTGCTCCAGGTTTTGACTGGTGTATTCTGGCTTTAGGCCAAGCTGGAAAAATTGAAAAAATTGATATTGATACTGCACACTTCAAAGGCAACTATCCAGCAGAAGTCTCCATTCAAGCTGTCTATATAGAAGATGCGACTGATCCGCAACTGATTCCACAAAGTATGTTCTGGCCTTTCCTGCTTGAAGCCCAGCCCATGCAGATGGATCATGTGCATAGCTTTATCAATGAAATTCTGGCACATGAAAAGATTTCACATATCCGTGTGAATATGATTCCTGATGGCGGTATTAGCCGTATCCGTTTATGGGGAAAGGTAGCTGATTAATGCGATTGACCCTCCCTCTCCACAGGATGGTCAATCGAACAGCTGTTTTAACAGATGGCAGTGGACCTGATCTCAGAATCGGGTTCACTGCCAAACTTTATCCATACTTTCTGACAGATCGAATTCGCTCATTTACTTTCTACTCACATTTTCATCAAAGTATCCTTCTTGCTTACTTAATATACAGGGATAAAATAGTGAGATTAATCAAGAAAGTCTTGTCATAAAAATACGAGCAAAAGGAATATAAAAGAATGAAAAATACCATCCAAATTCAGCTATTAACCAGTGAAAACTTTGCTCGTTTTGGTGAAGTCATCAGCTGTCAGGGTAATGACTATTTCCATATCAACGATGCACATACCGAGCGTTATCATGCACTGGTGATGACTGAAATTATGGGAGATGCCAAAGCGGGGATCAGTATTTTTAGAAATATTAAAAGTACTCAAATTCCTTTTGAAATCTCCATGCTGGAACGACATCCGAATGGTTCTCAAGCCTTTATCCCCATGCAGGGACAAAAGTTCCTGATTGTCGTTGCGCCAAGTTTGGATACAGATACTCCGGATCTGTCTCAGCTTTGTGCATTTATTACAGATGGGACACAGGGGATCAATTACCGGGCAGGTACCTGGCATCATCCCCTGCTGACACTAGAGGAACCCAGTGATTTTGCCGTGGTCGACCGGATTGGTACCGGACATAATTGCGATGTATATCAGTTTCCTGAAACTTTCAAAATCGAAGGAAATCTCTTCTAATCACAAGACCAATATTTACTTGAAGTATGCTGTGTGTTTTATTCAGAATAAGAATTAAAACTGAGCAAACCATGTATAAATCTTTAGCTGCTATCGCCCTGACTGCTTTGAGTCCTCTTTGTTTTTCAGATACCCCCTTTCAACAGGAATTACGGGCTGGCTGTGCCAAAGTCAAAAGCTATGCAGCCACTGGCAAGCAATTCTATGATCAGAAACAGTATGCTCAGGCCGTTGAACAGTTTGAACAACAGGCAGCATGGTCAAGCTTTTGCAGTATGAATGTAGAAGATGGGGGCATTGCTTTTACCGAGCACGCAATTAGTACTGCGTTTAATAATGTTGGTCTGAGTTATGCCAAACTAGGCAAACCGCAATGGGCACGTGCCTGGTTTTCTGTCTATCCTGACGCTAAAAACAGCCAGTTCAACTTGAAACAGCTTCCTGCCCCAAGGCAAAGTTCTCACCTGTCTGGAAAATATGTACGTTACGCGGGTTTTGGGCAATGGAATACTATTGAAGTGAAACGTACTGCAAAGTCCTATGCAATAGAATTTAATGGCTTATATATGGGAATTCGCAGTCTGATTTATGGACCGAATATCGGTGAATTCCAGACCACCATGCCATTTAAGAAAACTCAAACCAGCTATCGTGCAGATGACTGTAAAATTGATTTGGATTTTAAATTTGATTCAAAAGTTGGGCAGCAGCTTCATGTAAAAGAAACTAACATCATGAGTTGTGGTTTTGGTCATAATGTGTCGGCGAGTGGAGTTTATTTAAAGGTGGAATAGCGCTTTTGAGCTTAGACATTCAGAGTGATTTTATACTTTAATTAAACTATTGAACCTTCAGAATAAGCTATATCTTGCCGAATTATTTTTTGTTATATACTCAAATAACTAAGAATAATTTTAAGAGCTAAAAAATTGGATTCCAACTTACTCGCATTAGGTAGTTTTATTACTAGCTTAGGCACATTGATTGTTGCTGTATTTGCACTTCATTCTTGGAAAAAACAGTTTAATAAAAGCCTACAACGAGATTTTGTTTTAGATGCGCTAGATACTATACATGCAGTCTCTGCATTGAATTTTAAAATCGTTGATAAATTCAATGCAGAGACAGAAAAAGATAATAATTTTCTACTTATGTCAGAATATTATTTGAATCCAATACCTGCTAACTATCCAAATTTACTAGAGTCATTAGGACATAGTATGATTAATTTAGACAAGGTTTTAAATCGTTTAAGCAAAATCCAAAATGATGAATATTTTGATACGCTTTCAGAAAAATACATTGAAATTATATCTGAAATTTACATGTTTTTTGAGTCTGATGAACTAATCGGATTTGATCATCCTGATATAATCAAAATCAGTGAAAAAGGTTGGACTACATCATGGTTAGATAAAGCCTTTGATAAAAAGCGAGTACTAGCATTTCAGATCGAAGAGTATTTATTAAAATTATTAAAAATCTAAAGAAAATTCCCTCTCCTTCTAGGAGAGGGTTAGGGTGAGGTCAAAAATCCTCCAAACATTCTTCTACTAAAGGAAAACTAAGCCACTGCCTGATTCTGACAAGCTGACATGACATGCAATACCGCAGCCGTCCGTGTTTCTACATAGAGCTTTTCAAAGACATGCTCAAGATGCTTGTTCACCGTCCGCGGGCTGAGTTGCAGGATCTCGGCAATATCCCGGTTGGTCTTCCCCATCGTGACCCAATGCATCACTTCTGCTTCACGCGGCGTCAGGTTTGGACAGGCCTGCGCGATTTCCTCTGCGCTCGGCATTTGGGTCTGCTCTTTCAACTGTACCAAAACATGTTTAGAGATATGGCCTGCATACAGTTTGGTGAGCAGGTTAAGTTGTAACTGCTGATGGCCATGACCATACTGACCATGCAGTAAGTGTGCTTGATCTGGCTGCTTGAGCAAGTCCTGTAGCCACTGATTTAAACTGGACTGAAAATGCTGTACATCCACCTGATGATTTTTCAGTAATTCACTGACGATTGGGGTCTGCCAGATAATTTCACCTTCCAGATTCAGCGATAGAATCGCACTGCCGGTTGCATCCAGCATTTGTCGCTGCTGATGCATTAAACGAGCCTGTAACAAATGGGTTTTTACTCGTGCCCGAACTTCATCAATATTTAAAGGCTTGGTTACGTAATCTACCCCACCTGCCTGAAAGCCTTTAAGAATGTGCTCGGTTTCAGTCAGCCCGGTCATAAAGATCACTGGAATATGTTCAGTCACTGGACTGGCTTTAAGCTGAGTGCAGGTTTCAAAACCATCCATCTCCGGCATACTGCCATCAAGCAGGATCATGTCAGGCTGAATACGATGCGCAATTTCAATTGCATCAAATCCATTGGTCGCTACAAGTACCTGATAGCCAGCCTGATCCAGGCTCTCATGCAACAGACTTAGATTTTCAGGTATATCATCCACAATCAAAATACTTTCCAACATGTCCACCTTACCCCTACTTCAGCACATCTGCATGCTCATGAAGTCGCTGAATTGCTCTTTTAAAATCAAATTGTTTTAAATCCTGCTCAATCTGATGCCATATATCGTTATATTGTTCAAAGTGCTGACCACAATCATGCAGTACATCTTTTGCCCCCCGGATAAAACCAATACTTAAATGCTGTTCCAGCTGAATGACCACCTCTGCCACGCTCAACAATGGAATGGATGGGTTCAATTCATTTCTGCTTTCAACCACAACCGTGGAGATCTGTACTTTCTGGTCAGAAGGCTGTTCTTGTTCTGGCTGCTGCTCATGCTGATGAAGCCAGCTTAAGCCCAGCTTATCGCCAATCTTGTTTAATAATAAATTGAGATCGACCGGTTTTACTAAAAAGTCTTCATTCAATACATCCGTTTCCGGATTAATCATCCGCTCATTGGCATCTGCAGAAATAATAATAATCGGGACATTGGTGATTTTATTCTGGCGCAGCAATTTCGCCGTTTCCCAGCCGCCCAGTAAAGGCATACTTAAATCCATCAAAATCAGATCAGGATTAAATTCTGGAACCTGACGCAAACAGGCTAAACCTGATTCTGCCTCTTCTAAAATAAAACCTAAGGGTTTAAGAAAATTCAGAACCAGGCCACGGTCGGTCGCTTCATTGTCAACCACCAGTATTTTACGGCGTTCTCCGGTATAACCGGTTACAGTATTAGAGGCAACGTCAGCGATCGGATGGATCAGGGATTTAGAAGGCAAATACAGTTTTATTTTAAACACTGAACCCTGTTTTAATTGGCTGCTCAGGGTCAGCTCGCCACCAAGAATATCAACCAGAAGTTTTACGATCGGCAGCCCTAAACCCGTGCCGGCAAAACTGCCCTGTACCACATTACGACCACGCTCAAAAGGCTGGAATATCCGCTCAACATCCGACTCAGCAATCCCACAACCGGTATCCTGAATTTCAAAATAAGCAGTTTGAAAACGGTAATCGACCTTAAATTTGACTCCCCCCTCCAGGGTAAATTTCAAAGCATTACCCAGCAAATTAATCAGTATCTGTTCCAGACGTTTTTTATCAATACGGACATACTGTGGAATCTTGCTACTGATCTCCACATCAAAGTTCAGCTGCTTTTGGGCAAACTGTGGCTCGAATATATGCACGATCTGTTTAAGAAATTTTGGCAGGTCGATATTGGAATTTTCCAAAGAAATCTTGCCAGTTTCAATCCGTGCCAAATCCAGCAGACCATCAATCAGAGAAGTCAGATGCTGACCGCTACGGCTAATCACGCCAAGGGCAGACTCGCCCTGTTCAGACAGTTTTTCCTGTTTCTGCAGTAGCTGGCTATAACCGAGAATACTGTTCAACGGCGTGCGTAATTCATGACTGATACCAATTACATAACGGCTTTTGGCTTCATTGGCTTTTTCTGCCTGAATGCGGGCATCCTGTAACTGGCGATCGGTAATTTTATGCGCTTCAATCTCATCCATCAGCAGTTGGGTCTGGGTATTGCTTTCCAATTGCGCCTGACGTCGACTTTCATCATTCAGCACTAACCACCAGGCGGCTACACACAGTAGCAGGAACAGTACGGCATAGATTTTGACGAACAGCATTGTCAGCGCATCCTGCTGCTGTGACAAAGCGCCCAGGCTGGCAGACTCCTGTAAATAAATCAGGCTCAGACTGACTGCCAGCACCACGCCCAAGACAAAAATCAGCAGGATATACAGACTTAAACGGGTATTAATATGTTGTACCCAGTATTTCGGCAGGAACCAGGCCGCAAAAACTCTGAGCTGTGAAGACCAGCGTGCATGCGGCTTACACAGGTCATGACAACGTGCTTCAAGCGTGCAGCACAGAGAACAGATCTGACTGCTATAGGCTGGACAACTGGCCATGTCTGCAGTTTCATAATCATGCTCACAGACTACACAGGTTTGGGTTTCGAGCAGCTCCAACTCAGGCTTTTCTTGACGTGCCAAGTAATATTTACCTTTGGTAAACCAAGCAATTAGCGGTACACATAACATCGCCGTACCCAATGCAATAAAACCGGCCAAGGATCGGGCAATCTCTCCAAAAACGCCCCAGTAACACAGCATGGATAAGACCGATGCAATGATCAGGCTACCGACTCCAACCGGATTAATGTCATATAAATAAGCTCGTCGAAATTCAATTCCTTTGGGACTCAGTCCCAGTGGTTTACAGATCACCAGATCCGCAACAATGGCACCGATCCAGGCAAGGGCCACATTACTATATAAGCCAAGCACACGCTCCACCGCATGGATTACCCCAAGTTCCATCAACAGCAAAGCGATAAAGATATTGAATACCAGCCAGACTACGCGCCCTGGATGGCTATGCGTCAGACGCGCAAAAAAGTTCGACCAGGCCAATGACCCTGCATAGGCATTGGTAACATTAATCTTGATCTGAGCGACGCAGACAAATAGAACAGTCAGAAATAAAGCGATCCCGGGATGATTGACCACCTGTTGGTAAGCAATCCAGTACAGATAATTGGGGTTACTCAGTTCGGAATCAGCAACCAGATACTGCATTGCGAGTGCCATGAGCAGCATACCCATGAATATCTTGATAAATCCGCCTAGAATCCAGGCCGGTCCACCTAAAAAGACTGCCCAATTCCATTTACGCTGAATATGTTTTTATCGGGTAAAAACCGCAGATAATCCGCCTGTTCTCCGATCTGGGTGATCAGGGCAAAGAGCACCGTGCAGGATGCACCAAAAAAGACAGGTTAAAGGCAGCGCTCTGACTTTTTGCGCCCTCAATCAATGCAAGATTGCTGATCAAATCAGGTTGCTTCACCAACACAAAGCACCATGGTAATAAAAGCAGGAATAACCAGAGTGGTTGGGTGATGGCCTGCACCTTATTGATGAAGCCAATACCTTTGACCACCAATGGCAAAATCACCAGTGCTGAAATCAGGTAGCCAATACTCAGGGGTATCCCTAAGCCTAGCTCCAATGCCAGCGCCATGATGGCGGCTTCAAAGGCGAGAAAGATAAAGGTGAAACTGGCATAAATGACCGAGGTAATGGAGGAGCCAATATAGCCAAATCCGGCACCACGGGTCAGTAAATCAATATCGACATTATAACGGGCAGCATAATAACCAATCGGCCAGCTGGTCAGGAAAATGATAATCGCCACAACCACCAGGGCCCAGAAAGCATTACCGAAACCGTATTGCCAGAGCATGGTGGCTCCAAGTGCCTCCATTGCCAGGAAACTGACGGCCGCAAGCGCCGTATTGGTCACTGTCCATAGTGACCATTTCCGGACGGATTTAGGCGCATAGCGCAGGGCATAATCCTCAATACTTTCATCGACCACCCAGGTATTGTATTTACGCCGGGTATGAATGACGCGCTGCGGTGCCTGACTGGTATTCGCTGTTGGGTCCATACAGATCAAATAAAGCTAAATATCTGCTCTTAAAAGCAATAACTATGCCCAGTCTATCAGTATCTAAAAATAATCCGACTGAATGCTATATACGTAAAGTGACGTATATGCTCATTTTTTAACTCCCCTTAGGCTTAGTTCCATACCAAGCGCAAACCAATCACTAAGCGCATCAGCACATCTAATTCTATAGGGGAACCCGACATGAGCTTGAAATCAAAAGTAAAGACATCTGGATTACTGGCAGGTTTACTTGCTGTTCCATTCCTGCTGGCACCCGCACTGACCAATGCCAGCGTTCCTGCAACAGCAAAGGTCAATACCACCAAACTTAAAGTCGATGACAAGTTTGTGTATGTAGGGCAGCTACATTCAGCAACCGGTACCATGGCAATTTCTGAAACCGGTTCGATTCAGGCAGAACGTCTGGCCATTGAACAGATCAATAAACAGGGCGGTGTTCTCGGTCGACAGATCAAAATTATTCAGGAAGATGGTGCTTCTGACTGGCCAACCTTTGCAGAAAAAGCACGTAAACTGTCTGAAAAAGACCGTGTTGCTGCAATTTTCGGCTGCTGGACTTCAGCCTCTCGTAAAGCCGTACTGCCGATTATTGAACGCAACAACTCTCTACTTTATTACCCAACCTTCTATGAAGGCTTAGAACAATCTAAAAACGTGATCTACACCGGTCAGGAAGCAACTCAACAGGTACTTGAAGCACTGAACTGGCTGGCAAAAGAGAAAAAAGCCAAAACCTTCTATCTGATTGGTTCTGATTACATCTGGCCACGTACCACCATGAAAATTGCCCGTACCCACATCGAAAAAGTACTGAAAGGTAAAGTGGTTGGTGAAGAATACTATCCATTGGGCCATACACAATTCGGCTCCCTCATCAACAAAACCAAACTGCGTAAACCAGATGCCATCTTTGCAGCAGTTGTGGGCGGTTCGAACGTATCCTTCTACAAACAAATGAAAGCTGCGGGCGTAACAGGCGACAAACAGACACTGCTTACCCTTTCAGTGACTGAAGATGAATTGCTGGGGATTGGCGGCGAAAACATGAAGGGCTTCTACTCTTCAATGAAATATTTCCAAAGCCTGAATAACCCCAATAATGCTGCATTCGTAAAAGCCTTTAAAGCGAAATATGGCCCTAAAGCGGTGGTAGGTGACGTAACACAAGCAGCCTACCTTGGTCCATGGTTATGGAAAGCCGCAGTTGAAAAAGCCGGTAGCTTCGATGTCGCGAAAGTGACTGCCGCATCTAAAGGCCTAGAAATGAAAACTGCACCTGAAGGCTATGTAAAAATTGACCCGAACCACCATTTATGGAGCAAATCACGTATTGGTCAAGTGCAACCAAATGGTCAGTTCAAAGTTGTTTACGAGTCTAAAGGTCTAATCAAACCAAACCCATTCCCTAAAGGTTACTGAGTTAACAGCCACATGATCAGGGGAAGCCATTCTCCTGATCTTTTTATTCCACACAATTTTTAAAGCTTGGAGGATGATGCGATGGATCTATCATTTGCAGAATTCGGTGCAATATTTGCCATGCAAGGCTTTAATGGTCTCTCTGTGTTCTGTGTGCTGTTATTGATGGCGCTCGGCCTTGCAATTATCTTTGGGCAAATGGGCGTAATTAACATGGCACATGGTGAGTTTCTGACCATTGGTGCATATACGACATTTTTCATTTCCACACTGACTGAAAGTTTTTTCCCTCAACTCCTACCTTACTATTTCCTGATTGCAATCATTGCAGCCTTCCTCACAGCAGGCATTATCGGTTACATGGTGGAACGGCTCATGATCAGCCGGCTCTATCAACGGCCACTCGATACACTTCTTGCAACATGGGGCTTGAGCCTCATCATGCAGCAGTTGTTTCGTTCTATCTTCGGCCCTAAGGAAGTCAGCCCGACTCTACCTGACTGGTTAATGGGTTCTTATCAACCGACGGAAGCCATCGATATTCCAATCAACGGTTTATTCCTGGTGGGCGTCACCCTCTGTGTTACTGCATTTGTCTACTTTCTGATTTACCGTTCACGCTGGGGTTTACAGCTTCGTGCAACCAACCAGAACCGCTTTATGAGTGGTGCTGTCGGGATCAATACCAAACGTGTTGACAGCTTAACCTTTGCCTTGGGTTGTGGGCTTGCAGGTATTGCCGGTGCAGCTTTCACAACCATCGGTTCTACTGGTCCTACAGCCGGTTCGCTGTATATCGTCGATACATTCTTAGTCGTGGTCTTCGGCGGCGCTGCAAGCTTGCTTGGCACCGTTGCCTCCGCATTCAGTATCGCGCAAGCACAATCTATTCTGGAATTCTTCCTTTCTGGTTCTGTCGCTAAAGTCCTCACACTGGCTACAGTCATTATTATCCTGATGCTGCGTCCTCAGGGTCTCTTCTCAATCAAAGTACGTAAATAGGGATTCAGGAGAGATATTATGAAGAATCTAATGAATGCCTTTTTAGGCGGTAAAGAAGGTGCGATTGGTCTGGTGATTCTTGCCGTACTGATCCTGCTGGTCATGCCAATGTTTCTGGATATTTTCCGTCTGAATCTGATGGGTAAATATCTGACTTTTGCTTTTGTCGCAATCGGCCTGGTTCTGTGTTGGGGACACGGGGGTATCTTAAGTTTAGGTCAAGGGATTTTCTTTGGCATTGGCGGCTACTGCATGGCCATGTTCCTGAAACTTGAAGCTTCAGATATGCAATCTACAGCAGCGCAAACCACGCCAGGAATTCCAGACTTTATGGACTGGAACCAGATCACCAGCTTGCCAGGCTTCTGGGAACCTTTCCATAGCTTCGGGTTTACTTTGTTTGCCATCATCATCATTCCAATCTTGCTTGCCTTCATCATCGGTTTCGCGATGTTTACCCGTCGTGTCGGTGATGTGTACTTCTCGATCATCATGCAAGCGATTGTAGCGATCCTGACCATTCTGATTATTGGTCAACAAGGTTTCACTGGCGGCATTAACGGGATTACAGACCTGAAAACCCTGCATGGCTGGGATATCCGTACCGATGAAGCCAAATATGTCCTGTACTACATCAATGCCCTGCTGCTCATTGCAGTGATCATGATCAGCCGTTTTGTCCTCAGTTCTAAACTCGGTCGTCTGCTTTCTGCGATGCGTGACAAAGAAGAACGTGTACGTTTCTCTGGCTATGACGTGGCCATGTATAAAGTATTCATTTTCTGTTTCGCAGCTGTGGTGTCATCTATTGGTGGTGCGATGTTTACCCTGCAAGTCGGCTTCATGTCACCAACGATTATCGGCATCGTACCTTCGATTGAAATGGTCATTCTGGCTGCAGTCGGTGGTCGTCTGTCGCTGATTGGGGCAGTGTATGGTGCTGTTCTGGTGAACCTGGGTAAAACTTACTTCTCTGAAGCCTTTCCTGAAGTATGGTTGTATTTCCTCGGTGCATTGTTCATCGGTGTGGTCATGTTCTTACCGAATGGCTTAGCGGGTCTGTATGAAAAATATGTTCGTCCATTGTTCCTGAAAAAGAAACCGATCGACAGCACTTCACCACCGCCAAGTAGTAATCCGGATAAAACGATCGATCCAATTGTAGAAGGAGGCGTGAAATGAATAAAGTCGGCATAGAAATGAATAAACCGGTTCTGGTCATTGAAGATCTCACCGTGTCCTTCGACGGTTTCAAGGCAGTCAGTGATCTCAACTTCTATCTGGATAAAAACGAAGTCCATGTGGTGATCGGTCCCAATGGAGCCGGCAAAACCACAGTGCTGGATCTGATCTGCGGCAAGACCAAAGCAACTTCAGGCACGATCAAGTTTAATGATATTGAACTGACCAAACTGAAAGAGTTCGACATTGTCCGTAAAGGGGTTGGGCGTAAATTCCAGAACCCGAATATTTATGAAAATCTGTCGGTCTATGACAACCTGGAAATGTCCTTCCCGCGTGGCCGTAATGTCTTTGGTGCGCTGTTCTTCAGATGCACCAAAGATGTCGATGAGCGTATTCGTGAAGTTGCTGGCAAGATTTTCCTGACTGACCTGCTGGATACCTCCGCCGGTCTGCTCTCTCATGGCCAGAAGCAGTGGCTGGAAATTGGCATGTTACTCATGCAAGACCCAGAGCTGCTCATGCTGGATGAACCTGTCGCAGGGATGAGTGTGTCAGAGCGTGAGCAGACGGCGCAACTGTTGCGGGAGATTAGCAAAGGACGTTCTGTGCTGGTGATTGAACATGACATGGAATTTGTCAAAACCATTGCGGACAAAGTCACGGTACTGCACCAGGGCAAAATTCTGGCAGCAGGCAAAATGGACGATGTGCAAAATGATCCGAAAGTGATTGAAGTTTATCTGGGACACTAAGGAGGCCACTATGAGCGGATTATTAGAAATTAATGCTTTGTGTTCAGGATATAAACAAAGTCAGGTGATTCACGACCTGGAACTGAAGATCCAGCCGAAGGAAATTGTAGCGATCATGGGCCGTAACGGCATGGGTAAAACCACCCTGTTTAAAACCCTGATTGGTGATATTAAAAATAGCAAAGGTGAAATCAAGCTGGATGGCAAGAATCTGGAAAAACTGGATCCTTACCAGCGCGTAGAAAACGGTGTGGCTTATGTGCCGCAGGGCCGGATGATTTTCTCCACCATGTCGGTGCTGGAAAATATTCAGACCGGTTTACCGGCTTCTGCCCATGGCAAAGTACCGGATGACCTGTATGAGCTGTTTCCTGTGCTTTGGGATATGCGCAAACGTAAAGGCGGAAACTTATCGGGTGGGCAACAACAGCAATTAGCAATTGCCCGTGCTCTGGCGACCAACCCTAAAGTACTGCTGCTGGATGAGCCGACGGAAGGGATTCAGCCCTCTATTATCAAGGACATTGCCAGAACACTAAAAGAGATTCGGGATCAGCGTGATCTGACCATTGTGGTCTCTGAACAGGTGCTGAGTTTCACCATGGCGATGGCCGATCGCTTCCTGGTGATCGATAAGGGCCGCTTTGCTTATGAAAATGTCCGTGAAAATGTCGATGAGACGACCATCAGTAAATATCTCTCTGTTTAATCTTCTTGGTTTAATCTGGTTGTAATTTTTCTCCACCTCCCCCGATTCGTCGGGGGATTTTTAATTTCTATTTCACTTAATTAATCGGCAGCTGATTTTAATATTTTATTTGATTATTCACATTTAAAAATTCTTTTCAGTCTCCGCCTCCATATACGCAATTCAACGTATTTTGCTGTAACGCATTTCACGCGACACTCGAATCATAAAGTTGAATCGATAAAAGAGTTGGAGAAATTTGAATGCGTCACGGTGATATCTCAAGCAGCCCAGATACAGTAGGTGTAGCAGTTGTAAACTACAAAATTCCTCGTTTGCATACCAAAGCGGAAGTTCTTGAGAACGCAAAAAAAATTGCTGAGATGTTGAAAGGAATCAAACAGGGTATTCCGGGTATGGACCTGATTGTTTTTCCTGAATACAGCACCATGGGCATTATGTACGACCATGACGAGATGATGGCAACCGCTGCCACCATTCCAGGCGATGAAACCGCGATTTTCTCGCAAGCCTGTATTGAAGCCAACGTCTGGGGCGTGTTCTCAATTACCGGTGAACAACATGAGGAACATCCAAACAAGGTGCCTTATAACACCTTGATCCTGATTAATAACAAGGGCGAAATCGTTCAGAAATACCGCAAGATTATCCCATGGTGCCCGATTGAAGGCTGGTGCCCAGGTGATACCACCTATGTGACTGAAGGGCCGAAGGGCATCAAGATGTCACTGATCATCTGTGATGACGGTAACTATCCAGAAATCTGGCGTGACTGTGCCATGAAAGGCGCTGAACTGGTCGTGCGTTGCCAAGGCTATATGTACCCGGCTGCAGATCAGCAGATCAATATGGCGAAATGCATGGCATGGGCAAATAACGTTTATGTTGCTGTTGCCAACTGTACCGGTTTTGATGGGGTCTACACCTACTTCGGTCACTCAGCAGTAGTCGGCTTCGACGGCCGTACTTTGGGTGAATGTGGTACGGAAGAAAACGGCATCCAATACGCGCAATTGTCACTGCATGAAATTCGTGATGCACGTAAATACGACCAGTCACAAAACCATTTATTTAAATTGCTGCACCGCGGCTATACCGGTGTCTATAACAATGGTGACGGCGATAAAGGCGTTGCGGACTGTCCATTTGACTTCTACAAGACCTGGGTTCTGGATGCTCAAAAAGCGCAAGAGAACGTGGAAAAAATTACCCGCTCTACCATCGGTGTTGCGGAATGCCCAATCGGCAATCTGCCACATGAAGGCCTAGAAAAAGAAGCATCTTAAGTTTGGTCTGAGAGGAGGTATTCGATATGACATTTGCCAGCGACCGCATCAGTGCCAATCAGGAAAACCTGGCCAAACAGCGTTATGAGATGCAGAGCAAAGAACGTATTGCACGTACCTCTCGCTTTAGTTTTGATCCTGAAAAAGTCATGCAGCATGTCCGTGGTCATATCATTGGGCAGCGTGCCGCACTGGATGAAATTGAAAACATGCTCTTAACCGTCAAGGCAGATTTTAATGCTCCTACCCGGCCACTGGCAGTCACATTGATGCTAGGACCGACGGGTGTGGGGAAAACTGAAACGGTTCGGCTGATTGCTGAGGCAATCCATAGCAAGCCCGATGCATTCTGCCGGATCGACATGAACACACTGGCACAGGAACATTATGCTGCAGCACTGACAGGTGCCCCTCCAGGCTATGTCGGGTCTAAAGAAGGCAATACCCTGTTTGATGAAGCCCATATTCAGGGCAGTTTTTCCAAGCCAGGTATTGTGCTGTTTGATGAAATTGAAAAAGCCAGTACCGAAGTCATTCGGGGTCTGCTCAACGTTCTGGAAACCGGAACCTTAAAGCTGACCGCGGGTACCAAAGTATTGGATTTCAAAAACTGCATGATCTTTATGACCAGTAACGTCGGTGCCAAAGATGCCCAGGCACGTTTAAGACAGCTGACCAAGCTTCCAAAACCCATCCAGAAACTGGCCCGACTGGCCAAACTGGATGACAGCCAGATTACCGAACGCGCCCTGTACAAGAAATTTGATCCAGAGTTTCTGAATCGTATTGAACGCATTCTGAATTATGAAGCGGTAGAAGCTAATTTTGTGCCAACACTGGTCAGCCTGGAAATCGAGAAACTGAATCAGCGACTCTGTAAGCAGAGCCGCACGGTTGAACTCACACCAGCTGCAACTCAGTTTCTATCTACCGGACACGATGTTCGCTTCGGTGCACGAGGCTTGAGTCGCCGCTTTCGGGTTCTGGTTGAGCCACAACTCGCCAGGTTTTTTATTCAGCATCCAGAAGCCGGTCAAATCATCATTGATTATGACGGCAAAACGATCCAGGTTCAGTCAGTTCCTGTTGAAAGCGTGATCGAAGATCCGCTGTTCATCATGGATGACACGGGCAATAACATCAAAAACTAGCTTTATTCGACCTCAACACAGGGGATAAAACATGCAACATATTAAAATTAAACCGGGGATTCCGCTGGCAGAACAGGCGGAAATTGGACATAACCGCTGGCATCCGGATTTGCCATTTCTGACTTCGGTAAAACCGGGTGAAGAAATCCTGATTGAAAGTCTGGATTTCCTGGATGCGCAGATTAAGGATACCGATGACATTTCTGATGTCAAAAATGTCGACCTGACCCGTGCCCATCCATTGACCGGACCTTTCTATGTAGAAGGTGCTGAACCAGGTGACTTGCTGGTAATTGACCTGCTCGACATTCAGCCAATTTCAGATGTCGGTTTCTCTGGCGTATTTGCCAAGGAAAATGGTGGTGGCTTCCTGGCTGACTATTTCCCTGAAGCTGATAAAGCCATCTGGGATTTAAAAGGCTTATTTGCGACTTCACGTCATATTCCGGGCGTGCGTATTGCCGGCCTCAAACACCCAGGCCTGATGGGAACCTTACCCTCACATGACCTGCTAAAAGAGTGGAACCGTCGTGAGGCACTATTGGTGCCTAAAGGCCAAGCCAACCCACCTGATCCGCGTACTGCCGTTTTGCGTGGCGTAACAGGTGCCGAATTCGACCGTATGGCAGCAGAAGCTGCGCGCACTGTTCCACCACGTGAACATGGCGGAAATACGGACATTAAAGACCTGGCAGCCGGTAGCCGTATTTACTTCCCTGTTTATCAGAAAGGTGCTGGCTTCTCGATGGGCGATCTGCACTTCTCGCAAGGAGATGGTGAAATCGGTTTCTGTGGCGCGATCGAAATGGATGGTGTTACCCGTGTGGGCTTCGATCTGATCAAGGGCGGTATGGAAAAATACAATATCGATTCTCCAATCTTTGTGCCGAGTAATGTCCGTCCGGCTTATGACCAGTGGCTGACCTTTGAAGGCATCAGTGTTGAAGATGGCGTAAACCATTATCTGGATGCCACTGTGGCCTATCGTCAGGCATGTTTAAAAGCGATTAAATACCTTGAGAATTTTGGTTTTACCGGCTCACAGGCGTATATGTTACTGACTGCGGCACCAGTTGAAGGCCGTATCGGCGGTATCGTGGATATTCCAAACTGTGCATGTACTGTATCTCTGCCAACTTCAATCTTCGAGCAGAACATCCTTCCTCAGGGTGCACTGAACGATGACAAATTCTGGGGGCATAAACGCTAGTTTTACAATTTATTGTTGTTTTAGCTTCGCAACGGGTAGTCATCCAACTTAAAACTTTCGGCTACTCGTCTTTTTAATTTAAGGCCTTCATGCTACAGGAGTACAGAAATGCCGTTATATGATTTCCGCTGTGAGCATTGCGAGGGAATTTTTGAACAACGGGTTCCAATTGCCCGTATCTCGACCGATACGATTGAATGTAATTATTGCCAACAGCAGACTTTAGCTAAACCGATGATTACTGGTCATCAGCAAATTAATATGAAAAGCAAATGGCGTCCGGGTTCAGGTGCTGAACAACTTGCAGGGCCTCTGGTAGAAGGACCCGGTACCAACAAAAATAGCGCACGCAGCTCGGTTTTACATAATTGCCGCGGCGTTAACTGTGCTTTATGCGATGTCTAATCTTGATTCATAAAAAATCCCGCTCTGGCGGGATTTTTTGATTGCTTAAAATCGGTAGTTTAAACCACCAGATCTGCCAGATTACCTTTTTGCTCTAACCAGTCTTTGCGGTCACTGGCACGTTTTTTCGCCAGCAATTTATCCAGTAAACCTGCGGTATGATGGGCATCATCCAGGTCCAGTTGCACTAGACGACGTGTGTTTGGATCAAGTGTGGTTTCACGTAACTGGCTGGCATTCATCTCACCCAAACCTTTGAATCGAGTAATTTGCGGATTCTTGGTTTTGCATTTTTTCAGAATGCTATTTAGCTCGTCTTCATCCAAAGCATAGTGCACGTCTTTGTTGTCATCAATCCGGAATAAAGGCGGCATTGCGACATATAGATGGCCTTCTTCGACTAGCGTCGGGAAATGTTTCACAAACAGTGCGCACAGCAAGGTTGCAATATGCAGACCATCCGAGTCGGCATCGGCTAGAATACAAATCTTGCCATAGCGCAGTTCAGACAGGTCATCCGAACCCGGATCCACCCCAATGGCAATCGCGATATTATGTACTTCCTGAGACGCCAGCACCTCATCAGAAGAGACCTCCCAGGTATTCAGAATCTTACCTCGAATCGGCATGATGGCCTGGAAGTTCTTATCACGTGCTTGCTTGGCTGAACCGCCTGCAGAATCCCCTTCTACAATAAACAGTTCTGACTGGTCCAGATCATGGCCTACACAATCCGACAGTTTCCCCGGCAAAGTTGGACCCGCAACGATTTTCTTACGCTCAACTTTTTTCGCAGCTTTTAAACGGCGTCCTGCTTTGGAAATGGCCATTTCTGCCAGCTGCATGGCAATGTCAGAATTCTGGTTCAGCCACAGGGCAAAAGCATCTTTGGCAATATTCTGCACAATCCCTGCTGCTTCACGGCTCGACAGGCGTTCTTTGGTCTGACCTGAGAATTGTGGCTCCTGGAATTTCAGTGACAGGATGTAGTTCACCCCATCCCAGACATCTTCGGCAGACAGCTTCATGTTACGCGGCAACAGATTACGTAATTCACAGAATTCACGCATCGCATCAGTCACACCCGAACGCAGGCCGTTAACATGCGTACCGCCCTGCGCAGTTGGAATCAGGTTGACGTAGGATTCCTGGATGCTTTCGCCACCTTCAACATTCCAGCAAATGGCAAATTCAGCACTGGCTCGTTCGGCATCACCCGTTGCAACAAAAGCGGGTGCTGGGATAATCTCACGGTCTTCCAGCTCATCCATCAGATAATCGACCAGACCATTTTCAAACTGCCAGGTGATCTTCTCATCATTAATCTGATCGATATAATTGATCTCTAAACCCGCGGCCAGAACAGCTTTGGCTTTAAGATTATGCTTTAACGCTTTCAGGGCAAATTTTGGTGAATCGAAGTATTTGGCTTCTGGCCAGAACTGCACCGTAGTCCCAGACGCGCGTTTGGGTGCCTTACCTGCCAGCACTTCCAGCGGACCTGTCGGTTCACCATTTTCAAAGGCCATTTTGTACAGGTTACCCTGACGCTGGACGGCCACTTCGACACGGGTCGACAGCGCATTGACCACTGAAATCCCGACACCATGCAGACCACCAGAGAACTGGTAATTATCGGTACTAAACTTGCCACCGGCATGCAGTTTAGTCAGGATGATTTCAATCCCGCTCTGACCATATTCCGGGTGAATATCCACCGGCATACCACGGCCATTGTCTTCGACTGATAACGAGCCATCTTTATAGACTGTCACGGTAATTTTGTTGGCATGCCCGGCCAGTGCCTCATCCACAGCATTGTCAATCACTTCCTGCGCCAGATGGTTCGGACGAGTGGTATCGGTATACATGCCCGGACGACGACGGACCGGGTCCAGACCAGACAGAACTTCAAGAGATTGAGCCGTATATTGAGACACGTTATTCGGTTTCCTTTTTTATGCAGTCCAATAAAAACTGTAACACCAGCGGAATTTTCTCCGCAAAATCATCCATCCCGTGATTGCCATTGGCCTCAGTCATCAGCATCGCCGGAGGATGAGCAGCACTATAATAGCGATGTGCTTCACGATAATCCAAAACTTCATCGCCTTGTTGTAACAGTACCAGTATTTTGTCTGCATCTTGTGCAGTTGGCAGTGCCAGTCCTTCCAGCTGATCAAGATGTGAATCATCCAGACGCCAGTTCGGATGCACCTGTAACGGCAGCTCATCATCGAACAGTTCGCGGAACAGCTGCCATGGTCGCATGGCCGGATTGATCAGTACAGCCGGCACACTGTGCTTGGCGACCAGATGTGTCGCATAAAATCCCCCCAGGCTACTGCCCACTAAGCTTACATGATCCAGTGACTCAATCAGCGCTGACATGTGCTGAATTGTCTCCACAGGTGACATGTTCAGATCCGGCAAATGCACCTGAATTTGTGGATTTTTTTCGCAATACTGCTGAAGCAGCTGCCCTTTGATCGAGGCAGCGCTGCTTCGAAAGCCGTGTAAGTAAATGACATTCATCAATTATTAATAAAAAGCGCCTATATTTTAATCAAAATCTATTTTATATATGAGAGATGGATCATCGTTATCTAATCTGTTTTTGGTGAATTGTCCGACAAAAAACACCGCAGTTCTTCACGTTCCTCGGTATTTTAAGAATATTCCCAGAAAAATTAGAAACATCAAAGTTCAGAAGAATTTATACCGCGAACATCTTTAAAAAGAAAGGTCTCAGATATTCGCATTGATGAAAGGAACGGATCCGATGACAAGCTTAACGCCATTGCATGAAACCTATTGCAAGTGGGATCGTACTCCTCCTACCCAGGCAGATGTACTGGAAGGACTTGCTCAGCTTGTTACCATGCGGTTTAATGATGTTGCCCAAGAACTGATCAAGACTATCCAGCGTGAAATCTTATATAGTTTCTTTGGTTTAAGTGAACGTCATTCAGAAAAAATCCAGAACCTGCCTGCCATTGTCCGGCTCTATCAACGTTCCTATGACCTGTTGTTTCACTATGGCAATACCATGGTTGCCCCTGGACTACGCCGTATTATTACCAGATTCCCACGTCTGCATGACAAGCCGCTGACGCCGAGCCTGCATTTTCTGGTTGGTGTGCTAAATGGCATCATTGGCGACTATCTGCTCAAGCATCAAAATCCGATGGCATTGCCGATGGTAGTTTATGATCACTATACTTCATTGCAGCAAGGCGAACTGACTGGCCGGATTACTATATTCGTGCATGGCTTATGTATGAATCATCTGACCTGGTCCAATCATAAGCATGAAGGCATTGGTGAAAAGCTGCTGGCACAGCGCGATAACAATACCATGTTATATCTCAACTATAACTCCGGACGCCGCATTTCCGCCAATGGCCGTAGTCTGGCCAATACCCTGCATGACTTGATCACCCGCAATCCCGGCATTACCAGTATTGATCTGATCGGACACAGTATGGGCGGATTAGTCGCTCGTAGTGCCCTGTTCTATGG
This sequence comes from Acinetobacter sp. HA, assembly GCF_000264725.1. Classification (NCBI taxonomy): domain Bacteria; kingdom Pseudomonadati; phylum Pseudomonadota; class Gammaproteobacteria; order Moraxellales; family Moraxellaceae; genus Acinetobacter; species Acinetobacter sp. HA. The sequence goes on from NZ_AJXD01000049.1 coordinate 92,212, forward strand.
CAAACAGCATGTCTATGAATGGGTCAATATGGTCGACAATCTGGTCTGTCTCGGCTCACCACATCATGGCGCGGCATTAGAGCGCTTTGGTTTTAGCCTGCAGGATAAACTAGGACGCTTCCCGTTTGGAAAGATTATTGGTCATGTGGTGAATATCCGCAGTAATGGCATTCTGGATCTGCGCTACGGCAGTGTTCGGGATGATGACTGGGAACATAATGAAGTCAGGATTGGCCTGATGGATGATAACCGTAAGCCAGCACCGATTCCATCACATATCCAGACCTATCTGGTGGCCGGTACAATTGAATATGAAAACCGGCATAACCGCACCCGCAATGTGATTGGGGATTATCTGGTCAGTGTCAAAAGTGCACTGGGTGAGCATCCGAACCCGCGTTTTCAGTTGAAAGTTCCAGACTCCCATAAAGCAATTTTCTATGGATTGAACCATTTTGAAATCCGGTTTCACCCACAAGTGGCTGAACAGATCGTGCGCTGGTTCTATCCGAGTGTGGAGGACAAAGTCTTTGACCAGATCCATGAATATATGATGGATCTGGAAAGTGTTGAAGGCATTGCTCTGACCTGATTCAGTTATAAAAAAAACCCTCAAATGAGGGCTTTTATTTGCATCAGTATTTATCTCTTAGGCGTTTGACTGGCGCTGTCTGATATTTACGGAATAACTGCCATAAACTGACCAGCAACAAGATACTGAAAAATACCAGTGACCAGACCGGTAAAGACTGCCCCAGAAAAGTCCAGTCCACTTTGGCACATTCACCTGAACCGCTAAGTACCTGCTGGAACACCGACTTCATTGGCAAGGTTTCCAGCCAGTAATCCAGACCCGGACCACAACTTGGGACTTTATCCGGCGGCAGGTTTTGCAGCCAGACATGACGTGCTGCCACACCTGCGGACCACAAAATACTCAGTGATCCTAAAAAGGCATACAGGCGTTTCATGCCATTTGCTTTCGGATTATGCAAGAAAGCAATGAAAGAAATAATCCCCAGACCAATCAGGCCAATACGCTGAAAAATACACAACGGGCAAGGCTCAAGACCCTGCACATGTTCTAGATATAATGCAAATGCCATCCCCATCACGGATGCGGCAAATAACGCACCACTCACGAAGCGGTAACCCCATTTCATGGTCGATCCTCTTGTTTTTTATCGAAATTGAGCGAGATATTCAGCAAAGCTGATGCTGCTATCTTGCTCGAGTTCCTGCTGTTGCTGCAAGGACTTTTGTGATAATTCATCAAAATATGCAGTGGTTTTTTTACTGAGCTGATGCGCTTGATAAACCGCAGCATGCTGCTGTGCCAGCACCTGGCCGAAATGCCACATGCCACCCTGCTTACGGATATCACCCACCACAAGCGCAGAAAGTGTCGCATCGACTTCATCAACACGGATTTGCATGGTCTTCATGGCCGTCGTGTAAAGATTATTGCCATATGCTGCATCCAATAATTCTGCCAGCGGCTGCATGCGCGCCAGATGAACTGCACACCAGTCTTCGATTAGATATTTTTGACCATTTTCCAGAATAGCCGCATTCGGAGCACGACCACGATTGACCACTTCAGCCTGATTCTTTTCGATGATGTCCTGCTCATCGCTGAGCAGTGCCGGGCTGTCCTGCAATAAACAGTACAGTGCAACTACTTCCAGGAAGCCTGCGGTATGTTCATCAATCCCGATCGGGCTGTATGGATTGACATCCACTGCACGCAGTTCCACATAGCCAATACCACGATTTGCCAGTGCCTGTGATGGAGTTTCACCTGCTTCTGGCACCTGTTTTGGACGTACCAGACTGTAGTATTCATTTTCGATCTGTAGCACATGATCATTGATCTGGATGGGTTGCCCTGTTGCATCTTCAAGGCCCAGACGGGTAAATTGTTTATATGGTGTTTTAACTGCTTTTTGCAGACCTTCCAGATAGTCCTGCAAGTTGTTGTAATGAATACCGAGCTGCTTTTGGGCTGAGTTCTGATAACCAAAACGGCCCATGCGCAATGCAGTTGAATATGGGGTATATAAGGTGCCACGAGTAAGTGGCAACAGTTGATGATCACGTCCGGTCATAAAGCATTGGCACACTGCCGGGCTAGCACCAACCAGGAACATCACCAATGGTGTCAGTCGGATAAAGTTACGGATCAGCCCCATATAACGGTGGCTACGGTAATCCTGCAGGCTTAAGTTACGCAGTGACGCGTCACTTTCGTTGGCCTGTAACGCTTCGAAGAAATGATCCGGGAAAGACAGATTATAATGTACGCCCGAAATGGTCTGCATACGGCGACCATAGCGCACACCTAGACCACGACGATAAAGTGTCTTGAATAAACCAATATTGGAAGAACCGTACTGCGCCAGTGGAATGCTGTCATCGCTGCTATCGAGCATGCATGGCATCGACATCGGCCACAGCTTTTCTTCATCTTCCAGTTTGCGATGTACGATGGCATGGATATCCATCAGGTAATCCAAAGCGCCACGAATACTGTCTTTTGGCGGAGTAATAAACTCCATCAAAGCTTCAGAATAGTCAGTGGTGATATGCGGATGAGTCAGGGCTGAACCTAGTGCTACAGGATGCGGCCTTTGCGACAGAAAGCCATTACCTTGCATACGCAGGCTTTCTCGCTCAATTCCGCGCAGCATCCCCTTGATGAGCGACGAATCCACCCAAGTTGGTAATACAGCTTGGCTGGTCGATTCAGGTTGACTCATTACAATCTCGCTTAATGGGCTAAACTATTAATATAAAATCATCATTTTATAAGAGTATAACGTGATTTTAGATCCGCACATTACACCCTGCCTGCTTTTCAGGCAAATCATTGATTTTAATTCCGCAAATTTTTAACACAAACTTTCTCTATAAGACATGTGAAATTTGTGATTTTATTAACGAATAAATGCTAACGAATTGTAAACCTTATGAATTATCAAGATATTTTGGACTTCTGGTTTAGTGCCGAAACCCAGCCGAACTGGTTTGCCAAAAGCGACCATTTCGACCAAAGTTTGACTGAGCAATTTTCAGAAATTCTGGAACAGGCGAGTCAGGCTGAATTATGGTCCTGGCGTAAAACTGCTGAAGGCCGTCTGGCAGAAATCATTGTTCTGGACCAGTTTTCTCGCAATATTTTTCGGGGTACTGCACGTGCTTTTGCCCAGGATAGCCTGGCTCTAGCTCTGGCACAGGAAGCCATTAGTCTGGATCTGGACAAGCAGCTCAGTCCGGAACAGCGGGCTTTTTTATATATGCCGTTCATGCACAGTGAATCCAGACTGATTCATGAATATGCCTTCAAACTATTTCAACGCCTCGGTAATCCGTCTAATCTCGAATATGAAATCAAGCATAAAATCATTATCGAACGCTTTGGACGCTACCCACATCGCAACCAGATTCTGGGCCGTGAATCTACCGAGGAAGAATTAAGTTTCCTGACCCAGCCGGATAGCAGTTTTTAGGTATTTTCAGGTACTGCTGTCGCTGGATCACCCCATCAGGAGAACGAAGATGAAGAAGACCATCATCGCCTTAGCATTTGCAAGCACTGCCCTGCTTTCAGGCTGTGCAACGACGCCTTCCAAACCACTGACCTTTGATCAGCTCGGCCAGTACAGTACTACACCTCTCAATGCCCAGACTTACCGGATCAGTTTCAAGGCGCGTCCAAACATGAGCTTTGGGACAGCTGAAGAAATTACCTTAGTTAAGGCGGCCCAGACGACTATACAGAATGGTTTCCAGTTCTTTCGGGTGCTGGATGATCCAAGCAACCGTACCCAACGACCTCCGCGTGAAGCAATCGTCTATCCCACACCCATGCCATATCCCTATGGCTATTATCGCCGTTATCCATTTTATTGGCCTGATCCCTTCTATGACATGCCGTATCGTGTCACTGTAGAGCCAGCACAGATTGCCTATACGATTGAATGCTTTAAACAGGGACAGGCGCCCAAAGATGCCTTCGATGCTCGCTTGATTCTACAATCGCTCGGCGCTAAATATGGTCTGAGCCCAACAGGTGAGATACTGCAGCCACAGCCTGTGACTATGACTAAATAGGAGTCTTTATGCAGACAGAGACCAGTTCACCGAGCCTGCAACGCAGTAAACGTTTTGCCACCATTGCCTTAATTGTGGCTGTCGTCACCTGGCTGGCACTGATGGTCGCTGCCAAATTACTGCCAGAATATGTATGGTTGATCCATATCCTGATGCTGTCTGCAGAAGCAGGTGTGGTAGGTGGAATGGCAGACTGGTACGCAATTACCGTTCTGTTCCGCAATCCTTTTGGCAAGTTGCCCATTCCCAGGTTTCTGCGTGACCACACCGAGATCATTCCACGCAATAAGGCCCGTATTGCCGAGTCGATGGGTCGCTTTGTGCAGGAAAACTTCCTGTCTCCACAAATTGTGGAGCGTAGTCTGGCCAGTACCGACCTGAGCCTGGCAGCAGGCCGCTGGCTGGCAAATCCGGAGAATAACCGTCAGGTGACTCAGGTCATCCAGCAGACTGCTCCACGGATCTTTGAATTTGTCGGTCAGGAACAGATTTCCGGCTTTATTCAGAGCAATAGTGTGCAATGGGTGAAAAGCACCCAGATCAATCATCTGGCCAGTGAGATGTTGCGCGCTGTACTGGAAAATGATTTTCATCAGGATGTTCTGCAACGTGGCCTGGATCTGGTACATGCCTGGATGACGTCTCATCCGGAGCAGACCCGTGAACTGACCCGTACCCTGTTTAAGGAAATGGGGGTGTGGAAATTGGCAAAGGGTGCCAGCTGGATCGGGATTGACGTGCAACAGCGCAGTATCGACTCGGTAATTCAGCGCGTCGAAGCCATGCTGGCAGATCCGGATCATCCTTGGCGCCTGAAGATTGAAGAGTCCGCCCATCAGCTGATGCTGCAACTAGCTGACAATGATAGCGATGCCAGTCAGCGTCTAAATTCTGCTAAAGATGCCCTGCTGGACAGCCCACAGGTACTGAACTTCATTAGTGGTGCCGTGGTGATTCTCTGTGATGCGATCAAGGCAGATCTGGAAAAACCGGATTCCGGTATTGCAGAGAATCTACGTATTGCCATTCAGCAAGTGGGTGAAAATATCATTTCCAACAGTTCAGTGCGTGAATTACTGAATAACCGTATGAGTAATATGGCAGTTGACTTAAGTGATCAATACAGCGAGAAAGTCATCCGTTTTATCAGTGAACGGATTCATGAATGGGATTCACGTGAAATGATTGACAAGATTGAAAATGAGGTCGGTGGCGATCTGCATATGATCCGGGTCAACGGCGTGGTGGTCGGGGCCTTTATCGGTCTGGTACTGGGGATTATCCGGGCCATTGTCGAATATGTGCTTTGATTCTTAGCTTATGCTCAAATCTCAGGGATTGAGCCATCATTCAATTTTCTATTTGCCAGATAAGAACTCTAGAAAACCTTAAACGTGTTTTAAGCAGTACAAGGTCAGGTGTAGTTCCTGCTAGAACAATCTTGGTAATCCTTTTGTTCTGCTTAATCTCAAAAAGCTGGAGATCTTCCGGCTTGCTCTAGTGCAAGCCAGAGTCCTGAAAATTGATCATTCGGGCCAGCTGTATACTTTTCAAAATCGGCAGGTAAATCAACTCAATCAACGCGTGAGTGGTATGCAATCAATAAATCTACTTCGGTAGTTGTGAGCCACTCATATCCACCAACAGGCCAGTGAGCTTACGTACGAATGGCAACAATAGCAGCACGATCGGAAAAGCGAACGCCCAGGAAATCATCCAGTTATGCAGCCATAATGAAATAAAACCTTCAATCCAGCCCAAAGTACGCAGCATATTAATGAAAGAAATGATACCGCTCATCAGGCAGGACAGGATGAAAGGGATAATTATCAGTGCCCATTTAGCGGGAAGTTTAGGAGTATTGCCAAAGATAACCGGACGTTGTTGCGAATCCACTGCAAGCTCTTTTTGTTATTTCAATCTGGTTAATATAGGCTATTTTCAGTGATTGAGGATTCATTTTTATAGCAAATTTTGCAACTTGCTTATTACGATATTCTTTATGTGATATACGAACGAATAAATGACAATTTTGTATAAATCTTCCAGCTACCGATCGTATATTTTTTATTCCCCATAAATGGTTTTACCTAAAGAGTCGGAAATTTGCTATATTTGCTGTTTTTCTGCGATATCTATTTTCGACTGATTATGAATACGGCAATCCAAGCAGCTCTCGATCATGCAGTGCAAACCTTACAGGCACAAAACGTACTCCCATCTGACTGGAACAATACAAGTAATTTGACGCGTACCAAAGACCGTAGCCACGGTGACTTTGCATCAAATATTGCCATGATCGCGTCTAAAGCTGCGGGTATGAAGCCGCGTGATTTAGCAGAAAAAATCCTTGCTGCCTTGCCAGAAGTTGCAGATATCAGCAAAGCCGAGATTGCAGGCCCGGGTTTCATTAACTTCTTCCTGAATGCTGACCAGCGTTTCGCAGTTCTGGACCAGATCCAGGCGCAACAAGCGACTTATGGTCGTACCCAGGCCAATGCGGAAAAACGCATCCAGGTGGAATTCGTTTCTGCGAATCCAACTTCTAGCCTGCATGTGGGTCATGGCCGTGGTGCTGCATATGGTATGACCGTAGCGAACCTGTTAGAGGCAACAGGTGCCAAAGTTGACCGCGAATATTATGTGAATGATGCTGGTCGTCAAATGGATATTCTGGCGACTTCAACTTATTTACGTTATCTGGAATTGACTGGCCAAGAACTGGTATTCCCGAAAAATGCCTATCAAGGCGACTATGTTAAAGAGATCGCACAAAGCATTATCGACCAGGATGGCGATGCCTATGTACGCCCGGTAGCAGATGTCTACAAAGACGTACCTGAAGATGTGCAGTTTGCGGCTGAACCGGATGCTGAAGGCAATAAAGTCATACTTTCAGGCGATAAAGAAAAACATATCGATGGCTTGATCTTCAATTCTCAAAGCTTAATTGGCGAAGGTTACCGTGTGTTCCATCAAGCAGCGCTTAAAGCGATTCTTGATGATATTAAAGATGACCTTGGTGAATTTGGTGTGACTTTTAACCAGTGGTTCAGTGAAGCATCTTTGACAGAAAAATTGAAGAAGCATTACAAACGCTGGATCAACGTGGTTTCTTATACGAAAAAGATGGCAATATCTGGTTCAAATCAACTGAATTTGGTGATGAAAAAGACCGTGTGGTCAAACGCCGTAATGGTCAAACGACTTATTTCGCATCTGACATTGCATACCATTTAAATAAACTCCAACGTGGCTATACCGATATCATTGATATCTGGGGTTCAGATCACCACGGTTATATCGCACGTGTAAAAGCCGCGATTGATGCACTAGGCTATGACTCGAAGAAACTGACTGTGCTGTTAGTGCAGTTCGTCAGCTTATGGCGTGGTGGTGAGATGGTACAAATGTCATCTCGTTCAGGTCAGTTCGTGACTTTGCGTGACCTGCGTAAAGAAGTGGGTAATGACGCAGCACGGTTCTACTATGTGATGCGTAAGTCTGAGCAGCACATTGACTTTGACCTTGACCTTGCAGTGTCACAAAGCAAGGACAACGCTGTGTACTATATCCAGTATGCCCATGCACGTATCTGCCGTATGTTAGAAAAGGCGGTCGCGACTGGCGTAAACTTTGATGCTGTGACTGCACGTGGTCTGGCCGCTAAACTCGAGCTGGATGCTGAAACTGAAATCCTGGCAAAACTGGCAGCCTACCCTGAGATTGTGGTTCGTGCTGCAAACAGCTATGAACCACACCAGGTGGGTAACTATCTGAAAGAATTGGCTGCATTGTTCCATGGTTGGTACAATGAGAACAAAGTACTCGGTGATGATGCTGAACTGACTCAAGCTCGTCTGCTGTTGTCTGTAAATGTACGTCAAGTGCTCCGTAATGGTCTGGAACTTCTTGGCGTATCAGCTCCTGAGTCAATGTAAAGCACTGCTTTTACATTGACGCAAGACGAAGAACTTTGTTCGAAGTGAGCATACAAGCAGACAGCCAAAACTATGAACTAGATGTCCGATTTGACATCTAGTTCATAAAAATATCCTGTGGAGTGGGTGATTTGTATAATGACATTTGTATTACGATCACATACGATGCAGAGAGTAAGGCATAACACCGGTTATGCCTTTTTCTGTCTGGTAAAATAAATACAAGAGGAAATCCCCAGTGTTTGGAAAAACGCAACGCGGTGTATCTGAACGTCCGAACAAGCCAAAGAAGCCATTGATTCCTGCATGGCTAGGCACACTCGTGATCATTTTAATCGTGTTAAGTTTTCTGGTGGCGCTCATGCTGTGGAAGCCATGGGAACCTGTAAAACCAAACAATGATCAGATCACTTCTCAGCATTATGAAGAGGAAGACACCAACAAGGATTATCGCTTCTATGACCTGTTGCCGAAACAGCAGGTTACTCCAATTCCTGAACAGGCTGTGCCTGAAACCAATAAACAGGATGCTGTGGTCATTGTAGAAGCTCCTCGAACTGAGGAAGCTGCACCTGAAACTGTGAATGAGCCGGGACTGGTAACTGAAGAACCTGTTGCACCAGTAGCGACCTATATTCTACAAGTACGCAGTTTTGATGATCCGGATCAGGCAGATGCACGCCGTGCCGAGATTATCCTGAATGGCCTATCTGCGGATGTGGTCAGAAGTGTTGAAAATGGCAAGGTCTGGTACCGTGTGGTTTCCGGTCCTTATGATTCTGTAGAAGCGGCGGTGATTGCACAACAGACTTTGCAGCATAGTGGTATCGATTCGATTGTTGTGAAGCAATAAATAAATTCTAGATCTAAAAAAGCGCCTGATGGCGCTTTTTTTTGTACCTTTTAATTCCTCCCTTTTCAAAGGAAGGTCGGGAGGAATTTTCTTAAACGGTATGCCCTAAAGCTTCACCCATCAACACTGTTGAATTGGCTTTAAACTTCTCATCCCATTGCATCTTGTTTTCTTCAAACAGAATGACAGCCGTTGAGCCCAGGTAGAAACGGCCAAGTTCTGCACCTTTTTCTAGAAACAGATTATGCTGGTTCAATTCAATCCGGCCTGAAGGTTTTACTTTACCCGTCGCCACGGTTTCAATACCGGCTACAATCATGGCCCCAACAAGCACCACTGCCATACGACCAAGCTCAGTATCAAACAGGCACACCATGCGCTCATTACGTGCAAACAGGCCTGGAATATTTTCTGCTGTCGTCTGATTGACCGAGAACAGTTCACCCGGTACATACAGGGTTTCTGTCAGTGTGCCAGCAAATGGCATATGCACACGGTGATAGTCACGTGGTGACAGATATACTGTGGCAAATTCACCGTTTTTGAATGGCTGCGCTAGTTGTGGATCGGCAATCAGATTTTCAACTGTAAACTTTTGGCCTTTGGCCTGGAACACATCACCATTTTCAATCTTGCCGAGCTGGGAAATGGCACCATCGGCAGGAGAAACAATACTGCCCTGGTCAGCGTCGACCGCACGCACTCCGGTTCTTAGACCACGGGTAAAGAAATCATTAAATGACTTGAACTTCAAGGCATTGGTCTGCTCCGCAATCGACATGTCGATACCGTATTTGGCTTTAAAAGCAGAAATCACCGCAGTTTTTACAACCGGATTTTCACTGGCTGCAATTTTACCTACCACACGAGACAGACGATGCTGTGGCACCACTTTCTGAGCCTGGATAAATAATTGTTGTTTTAAACGCGATGTGATGCTCAAGATGGCAACTCCCCTGTAGCGATTGGACTATCGAGGCGGTTGCCCCATTCACTCCACGCACCGTCATAAGCTTGGATTTTCCAGCCGAGCAGACGTCCTAAGATATAGGCCAGCCCGGAGCGGTGATGTGACTGACAGTACACCACCACAGGCTGCTTAAGATTAAAACCCAGTTGTTCCAGGCGCTGTTGTGTGCGCTGCAAAGGGTGTAATTTTAAATGATTTTCACGGTTAAGGGCAGTACTCCATTCAAAATGACGTGCTCCCGGAATGTGACCGCCGCGTCGTGCTGTCAGACGCAGGCCGGTATATTCATCTTCAGTACGACAATCCCAGAGCTGGATCTGCCCTTGATCGACCTGCTGACGTAGGGCTTCATAGTCAATTCGTACTGTATTTTCCTGGTTCAGGTTGATCTGCACCAGTTGTTCGACTGGCTCCAGCTTCACCGGATCAGAGGAAGTCGGCAGCCCAGCCGCTAACCAGGCATGAATACCACCATTAAGTAAGCTGGTGTTCTCAAATCCTAAACAATGTAAGTTCCATAACAGACGCCCTGCCCAAGCCCCACCTTCATCATCATAAGCCACGACATGATGCTCAGGAGAAATGTTCAGATAACCAACCAGTGCTTCCAGGCCTTCTTGATCCGGTAATAGACCCAAAGCTTGCTCTTCCTGACGAACCAGCATTTTTGGCTGTAAATGGAGTGCATGCGGAATATGCAACTGTTCATAAACAGAGGCACGACTCAGGTCAACAATACGGAGTTTTTCATTGCCCAGATGCGGCACCAAGTCTTCTGTTTCTATCAGCAGACCCAAATTAAAAGCTGAAGCTGTCATCGTTATCATAGGTATTCTGGTTCAAATCAGTCTGATCTTAGCACAGCTCATTTTTACAATTATGCGGTTTTTATTGGGTTATTTATCACAATTTATGCTAAAGACCCTGACACACAGGACATTGCATAAAAAACCGCCTCAGGTTGAAGACGGCTGATTGAGATTACTTTTCAGCGACTTCGCTGATGTCAAATACCTGACGCAGATACGCAAGGAAGGTATCATTGTCGGTCATGGTTTTTCCTGGACTGTCGGAAATTTTTGCGACTGACTGACGGTTACATTCCACCAGTTTCAGCACGATATTCAGCGGTGTCTGTCCCATGTCATTGGTCAAATTCGTTCCGATCCCGAAGCTGACCTGGAAGCGATCTTTGAAGTACTGATGCAGTTTCCAGGCTTTTTCCAGATTCAGGCCATCACTGAAAGTCAGCATCTTGGTTTTGCTGTCTATTTTCAGTTTTTTATAGTGGGCATAGGCTTTATCGCCCCATTCATAAGGGTCGCCACTGTCATGACGCAGGCCATCAAACAGCTTGGCAAAATACAGGTCGAAATCACGTAAGAAGGCATCCATCCCGACCACATCAGTCAGGGCAATTCCCAGATCACCACGATATTCCTGTACCCAGGTTTCAAGTGCTGCTTTCTGGAAATCACGCAGGCGTACATCCAGTGCCTGGAAAGCTTGCAGGAATTCATGCGCCATCGTACCAATTGGCGTAATACCCAGTTCTTTGGCTAATAGTACATTACTGGTTCCACGGAAGACTTGTGGCGCTGCCTTATTAAATTCTTCCACCACATGCTTTTGCCACTCGAAGCTGTAACGGCGGCGGGTACCAAAATCAGATACCAGAAATGGCGGATCATTTGAATCCTGCGAAGCATCGTACTGTTTCAGTAGTTGCATTTTGGCCTGCAGCCGACGTTCACCTTCTATCAGCACTTCTGGAGTACGGATCCGGCTAAAATACAGTTCGTTGACAATCGCTAGGACAAAGATTTCAAACATCATGGCCTGAACCATTGGGCCTTCAACGGTAATGTCTAAACGACCTTCACTGTCGATGGTCGCCTTGATAAAGCGGCGTTTGAGCTGGAACAGCTCCAGATAATCCACAAAATCACTTTTGATAAAACGCAAGCTGCGTAAATACTGCAGTTCATCTTCTTTAAATTTCAGCTGGCACAGCAGATCAAGCTGATGGTTCAGATCATCCAGGATATCCGTGAGTGGATAAACCGTATCTTCAAGATTACGGCAACGGAAATGATAAAGACTGTGCGTTTGCGGAAACTTGTGTAATACCACTTGTAACATGGTGAATTTGTACAAGTCAGTATCAAGCAGGGATTGGATGATTGGCGCCATAACTTAGGAAATATCGCTGTGCTTATCTTTGCATTAAAGCATAAAAAGCCCTGCAATATTGCAGCAATTACATACAGCCAGGAGAAATATAGACCAAAGTACTGCCATAAATAACAGCTTATTTGTCTGCTTTTACTTTAGGTTTTTCTGCTTCATGGATGATTTTTTGTAGCTGTTTTTCCTGGCCAATCACTTTAGCAAATTCAGCCGTGGTTTTTTGTCCGGCCTTTTTGGCTTGGGCATCACAATCCATCTGACGCAGCTGTTTGGCGATGGCAAATTCCATTTTGAACAAGGCTCCCATTAAAGCGGTATTGCCGCGGTTGTCTCGGGCACAGCGGTCTGCACCATGTTTCAACAAGGTTGTAACAATACTCTGATGACCATAATAGGTCGCCATCATCAGCGGGGTATAACCGTCTTTATTGCGCACATCGACCGGAAAGCCATGTTTTAAAAATTCGTTGATGACTTCGCTATTGCCAATTTTGGCAGCAGCGAAGAAGAGGTCGACCAATTCCTGTTGTGAAGTCATCTGAACGCTTGCCACAGTTTTTGCAGGGGAGACATTCTTCACTTCAGCAGCAGTTGCGAATACGCAACTGAAGGCAAGAATACTGGCTAAAAATGCTTTTGGCATAAATTTCATGATGAACTCCAACAGAAATCGAAAAGAAAATTTCAGTCACTCAGGATTCAATTCACCTGAGATGAGATAGAAACGGAGTGCCTGTAAAACTCCCCCTAGGGTGCAGGAAAGGTTTGGAGTTTTACAGGACTTTTCGGAGGTGATGTGCTATACCCTAGTCACCAGTTCCTCAAGACCAATCGAGATTAGTCTTTTAATTTTGCAGCTTTGGCTTTAACCGTCGCCAGGTTACCGTTGACTGCTTTGGTCATACGGGTACCGTAGTCTGCATCTGCCTTGTAGAAATAAGACAACATGATGTGCTTGGTTTCTGAATCTTTCACTGCACCTAAGTCAGCAGCCAGGTTCATGATCAGGTCATCTTTCTCTTTAGCTGTGTATGAGCGGTAAAGTTCACCAGCCTGCTTGAAGTTCTGTTCTTTGGCACCGATCTGTTGAACTGTGCCAGTAAGTGGAGTTTGAACCGCACGTGCTTTCGCAGTTGCAGCTTTTGGCTCTTTACGGCTAGGCTCATAGTTCACATCTGAGTCACGCTCAGATACATTCATGTAGCCATCCTGGTTGTTATTATTCACATTCACCACTGGGCGGTTGACCGGAATCTGCTGGTGGTTTGCACCCAGACGGTACATTTGTGTATCTGAATAAGAGAAGATACGGCCTTGTAGCAGACGGTCTTCTGATGGCTCGATTCCTGGTACCAGGTTACCTGGCGCAAATGCCGACTGTTCAGTCTCGTTGAAGAAGTTCTTCGGCATACGGTTCAGGGTCAAGGTACCGACTTTAGTTTCTGGAACCAGCTCAGTTGGCCAGATTTTAGTTGGATCTAGCGGATCGAAATCAAACTTGCCCAGGTCTTTAGGATCAAGCACCTGAATATACAGATCCCATTTCGGGAAGTTACCTGCATAGATGTTGTTATAAAGGTCATTGGTCAAGTGGTTGAAATCTTTACCTTGCTGCTCAGCCGCTTCTTTTACATTCAAACCCTTCACACCCTGTTTAGAGCGGAAGTTGAATTTCACGTACTTGTATTCGCCTTTGTCGTTATACAGTTTGTAAGCGTGCACACCAAAACCGTCCTGTTCGCGGTAGCTGGTTGGGACACCTTGCTTGCCATAAACATAAGTCAGCATGTTGGTTGCCCAAGGCTGGCTAGACAGGAAGTCAAATACACGGTTGGCATCTTGTACGTTGGTGACCGGGCTTGGCTTCATGGCATGAATGAAGTCCGGGAACTTGATTGCATCACGGATAAAAAATACCGGTGTCTGGTTACCGACCAAGTCCCAGTTACCTTCTTGGGTATAGAATTTCACTGCGAAACCATGCGGGTCACGTAAAGTCTCTGGTGAGCCTTTACCATGAATTACGGTAGAGAAGCGTAAGAAAACTGGAGTTTTAGTACCGGCTTTGAACAATGAAGCAAGGGTCAGATCAGACAGGTCTTTGGTTGCAACGAATTCACCATATGCTCCTGTACCACGCGCATGTACCACACGCTCAGGAATACGCTCACGACCAAAACGTTGTAATTTTTGAACTAATTGTACATCTTGAAGTAAAACGGAACCATTTGGACCGGCGGTGATCGAGTTCTGGTTATCCCCCACTGGCGCGCCGTTATCTTTAGTTAATGGGGCAGCTTGTGCGGCTGTGACAGTTGCAAGCATTGCAACCAGTAATGAACGCTTAAACATTTCTAAATCTCTCAATTTATTACCTTTCCTGCATGGGCTAAGATACTCGAGAGTAAAAAATAGATAAAACAGATAATTTTTATAAATTCAATCGTGTTTTTAGATTTCTTAAAATATTATCAAATATAGTCAATAGATTAGAATACATTTTAAGCAGAGCTAATCTGCAGACTTGCTGCGGTTCTTGTACAATGCACATAATTTTCAGTTTTTGAGTCAAATATGCGCGCATTATTACAGCGAGTGCTAGAAGCCAAAGTCGTTGTTGAGGGTGAAACAACCGGAGAAATTCAGCACGGTATCTTGGTCTTTTTAGGGATTGGTAAGGAAGATACCTTAGAAAAAGGCCAGAAGCTGATTGATAAAATTCTGAAATACCGTTTCTTTGATGATGAACAGGGAAAAATGGGCTGGAACGTTGCCCAGGCGGGCGGTGGTTTATTGCTGGTTTCACAGTTTACCCTGATGGCCCAAACCCAAAAAGGTTTACGTCCTGACTTTGGTCCGGCCATGCCACCGGCTGAAGCAAAAGCCTTGTATGAACAGCTAGTTGAATATGCACAAAGCCAGTTCGATCATGTACAAACTGGTATTTTTGCTGCCGACATGAAAGTGCATCTGGTCAATGACGGACCGGTGACGTTTAATTTAGAAGTTGAATAACAAGTTCTCTGATACTTTTTTCTCGAAAGTTTTTCTTTATAAATTATTCTTTTAGATCGGTCTTTATTAATTTGGTTTTGCCTGAATGAGAAGTGAAGCTTCGCAAGGGAGGTCTCTTGCGAAGCAATGCTCCTGACCGCAAAACTCGTCAGGTCTGATCAATGAATATATGTCTCGCAGAAACAATCTTTCTTAAATCTAGTCTTGCCTGAAACAGTTGCTGATTACGTTTCACGTGTCCAATATTTTCTAAGCTCGAAAAAATGCTAACCAATTATTTAATTGACTAGCATTCCAGATCTTTTTAAAAATTTAAATCTTATTTACCCGTTTTCTCTTTGATGAACTGACGTACCAGCTTCACCTTTTCTTTGACTGGTTTTGGCAATTTTGGTGGAAGCATCTTCGCCACCTGATTAAACCAGACCAGCAAGCCAAAGTCACCTTCCATTTTGATAGTGCCGTTTTGCATACCCGTCATGAATGCGGTTGGGTCACCTTTCATCAGCGTTTTAACACCCTGTTCGCTGTCTGCAAACTGCAATACAAAATCTGCCGGCTCAGCATTACCTGATACAGTATCAATATCACCGTTATTGACAATAATCTGGCGCGCCAGACCTTCATCTGTACCGATCTGGATACGGAACTGACGCTCATAGACCAATTCAATAAATTTTGGACTGGTACGTGCCAACTGCTTCATACGCAAAGCCAAGCCTGCAACCAGTAAATCAAGCGGGTCGGTACTGAGATCGACCAAAGGAAGTTTCAGGACAGGAATTGACGACAGTTTCATGAGTTATGCCTATTGTAATTGTACGAAAATTGATAGCTATCCTAGCATAAATTACAAGGAGGTTAAGCATGCAGTTTGTAGATGATCGTTAACAAAAAATGCACCCTAAGGTGCATTTGTTTTTATTGTTTTTAATAGCGCAATTATCGGCTGGATAACTGCTGCTGGTCATCTTCATAAACAGGTGTATGTTCGATGCAGCGGCGCTTGGCCAGTGCGCGCTCGGCACGACGATCTTCACGTAGCAACAATAGAGTTACTATGACCATCACGCTCGATAACGCCGCTAAATAACCATAGGTCATTGGCAGTTCAAATAGTGTCTGTGTTCCCAGGCGAATGACTTCAATCAGCCCCCAGGTAAACATTCCAGCCACCATAAAACTTAACCAGCGACGATACGGCGAGAAGAACACAACAAGTACAGCAGCGGCTACCAGACTAAAGCCCACAATTGTTGCTAAATTCGCTGTTACCATAAAATCCCCTCCGTCCAACCCCAGATCATGCAAGTAATGCAGCGGTTCTCATGGTTGAATGTCGTAAAATCCACTTCGTGGAATATATTGATTTGTCTATCTATGCCAGCATTATGATGAGTTTTTTGACTAAAAAAAGTCCTTTATTTCTGTTCAACGACATATTCTGTCGCGATATTATTTTGTCATTACATTTTTTATTTTTAGAGTTTTTCCGAAACATTTGCCCCATCGATGCTGGCGTGTCATTACAAAATAAACGCCGTTTTTCTGGACTGAAAAAATTATTTTTCCGTTTAAGATGATCGGTATATTTCTATACAGTTCCCTCTACTACTCTTCAGCGCGTGATCAATCAGCATAAAAAAACGCGGCCATTTGACCGCGTTTCTATCTTAAAAATCGCTAATCTCAGGCACGGCTGAGATCTTTATCATGCACACCAAGTAGGTACAGCACGCCATCCAGACCGACACTGGAAATCGCCTGATTGGCATTCTGACGGACCAGTGGCTTGGCACGGAATGCGACACCTAAACCGGCAATCGATAGCATTGGCAGGTCATTGGCCCCATCACCCACGGCAATTGCCTGTTCCAGGGAAATACCCATCTCTTCAGCAATCGTCATTAACAGATGCGCCTTACGCGCACCATCAACAATATGACCTTTGACTTCACCTGTCACAATCCCATCCTCAACATCGAGGACATTGGCATGGACCTCATCAATGCCTAGTTTGGCTTGCAGATGCTCAGCAAAGTACTGGAAACCGCCAGAAAGAATTGCAGTGCGATAACCCAGTGCTTTTAAGGTAGAGATCAGACGTTCTGCACCCTCAGTAATGGTCAGACGTTCTGCGATCTTCGGCAGCACAGATGCATCCATGCCTTTTAGTAGTGCTACACGTGCACGGAAGCTTTGCTGGAAGTCTAACTCGCCCTGCATTGCACGTTCGGTGATTTCAGCCACCTGTGCACCGACACCTGCTTCAATCGCCAGCTCGTCAATCACTTCCTGCTCGATCAGGGTTGAATCCATATCAAAGCAGACCAGACGACGGTTACGGCGATAAACATTATCTTCCTGAACTGCAACATCGACATTCAGTGCCGTAGACAGGCTGAGGCAGGCTGTACGCATTGCTGCGGCATCTAGCATCTGGCCTTTCAGGCTGAACTGTATACAGGCACGTTTTGGTCCAGCCTCCGTATCATCACCGTCCAGTACCGGACGACCGGAGAGTCGGGTTACAGTTTCAATATTAAAGCCTTGACTGGACACGATCTGGGTCACGGCTTGCAGGTGAGAAGCCTTTAATTCCGGGGCCAATGCGGTCACGATATAGCGGGTCTGACCACCTTCTTTGACCCATTGATTGTATTCTGTGACAGAGATCGGTTTAAAGCGCACTGTTAACCCGATATCATGTGCTAGAATGAGGATTTCCTTCATGGCTAATGCGGTAGCGGTCTGATCGTCCGAAGATACAACAATACCTAAGGTCAACTGGTTATGAATAACCGCTTGTCCAACATCCAGGATCTGTAAGGAATGAGCGGACAAAACCTGCATTAATCGTGTAAATTGATTAGGCTGGTCGGGTCCTAAGAATGATATAAGAATGATTTCTCGCATGAATTGACTCGGGTCTGAGCTACAACTATTGTTAGAATCATAATCGAATTTGAATAGAATTGCCTTGGAAGTTTACGTTGAATGCGCCTAGACAAGGGCTATTTGCTAGCCTACTGATTATAAGTTTTGCCCTTCATACCTTCTTACTGGTATTGGCAACCACTCACCAGCTGAATGAAAACCGTGCCAGCCAAGGTCAGCTCATGACCAGTCAACTGGTGACAGACAGCCTGGCTGAGCTGGATCCAGCCAATCGTGTTTCACTGGCTTTACTGGCGAATCGTTATTCCACTAACCCAAGTGTTGCCTCAATTCGCATCCTGGATGCAAATGCTCAGGTTTTAGCCACTGGTGGTCTGACGAAAACCCGAGATGGCGAGGTTTTTGTCCGCGAAGCATTACTTAACGAGAAAAAAGTCGGTTCAGTTGAGATTACTTTGATTGAGCCAAGTATCGGTGAAATTCTGCGTACCCAGTGGACAGCGATTTTATTCTCTTTCATTCTGCATAGTTTATTATGGTTAGCTTATCGCTCCATTGCCCGTCCAAGCCGCAGTGAATACCTGGCGCGCATCAATAATGAATCACGTCTGAAATTTGAAATTCAGACGCTGACTCAGGCACTGGAACAGGAAAAACACAATGCAGCTTTGGCAATTGCTCAGGCACAGCAAGCGGTTCACAATAAGCCAAAGGAAAAAGACAGCACGCCGGCTGTAGTCGAAAAAGATACTCTTTCACTGAATATCCAGTTCTATGATCCCAAACAGCTGCTGGATTCGGTCAACAAGACTGTGTCTGTGCCTTATTTCAACTTGTGTCAGATCTTCCTAAATAAGGCCACTGAACTGTGCGTACAACATTATAAACTGAACAGTTCGGATGTCTGGACGGTACACAAGTTTGATGAAAAAGGTGCAACACTGAGTATTGCCGCAGACAAGCCCAATGCCCTCGCCTGCCTCACCCTAATCAGCTATGTCTTCCAGTTACTTTCTGAAGTGCTGTACAAACGCTACCGTGAAGATAAACGTTTTGTCTTGCAGACACGTAGCGCGATTGCTTCGAAAGTGGATGAAATGCAGCTGAATTCAGCTCAAGCGGCTGAACGTCTGGCACAGCAACTGATAGCGCGTGAAAGTGCGGTACATGTCCCGAACTTCTTACTTAAATCTATTTCTGATCACTATGAACTGGTCAGCATGCCAAATCCAACCAATGTCCTGACCCGTCATGCTTTCGTGATGAATGGGATGGATGCCGAGATGGCAGAACTGGCGCAAAGCTTCCGAACCGATATCCTGAAATCTAAACAATCCAAAGCATCCTAATAAATTTTGAAGAGTAAAAAGCCCGATCTTAGCATCGGGCTTTTTTTATTCCTTGTTTCTGCTGGCATCAGTTCTGCTGATCAGTCTCAGCGGGTTTTCTGGCTGCCCAATTAGTGGCCAAGGCTGGTCCAGAAATATTGTGCCATAAGCTAAAAATGGCACTCGGTACGGCTGTGATGGGAGATGCAGCAAAATGAGTCGCAGCCAAAGCCACACCTAGACCAGAATTCTGCATGCCCACTTCTATCGATACCGCACGGCAGTCAATTTCAGCCAGTTTAAAGATCCTGCTGGCCCAATAACCGAGTAAATAACCCAGGCCATTGTGTAAGGCGACAATGCCTAAAATCATTAGTCCGGATTCCAGAATCTGGGTTTTGCTGCCAGCAATAATTGCGGCGACAATTGCGACAATCGCAATCACCGAGATCAGTGGCATTACCTGGATATAAGCCTCAACTTTAGCCTTTAAAATGGCACGGATAATCAGGCCCAAAATAATCGGAAATAATACCACTTGCAGAATTGATACCAGCATTGACCAGGCATTGATCTCAATCCACTGACTGGCCAGCAGATAGAAAATAGCCGGGGTTAAAACAGGTGCCAGCAAAGTTGAAACCGAAGTACAGGCCACAGACAGCGCGGTATTGCCCTTGGCCATGTAGGTAATCACATTGGATGCAGTTCCACCCGGGCAGCAACCCACCAGGATTACCCCAATCGCAATTTCAGCCGGGAGCTGGAACAGCTGACATAGGAGAAAAGCCAGCCCTGGCATCACCATAAACTGGGCCACAACTCCAATTGCCACTGCTTTTGGACTCTGTAACACACTTTTAAAATCGCCTACTGTCATGGTCATGCCCATACCTAGCATGATCAGGCCCAACATCCAGGGAATATAGGCACGTAGCCAGACAAAAAGCTCCGGTAGCATCAGGGCAATGGCAGAAAACAGAATCACCCACAAAGCAAAGGTCTTTTGGACAAACTGGCTAAATTGAAGGAGTGCTGACATGGGGAAATCCGGGGGCATTTAAAAGGAAATCGAGGCATCGTTTGATGCCTCAAAATATATAAATATATCAACTCGTCTGAAAGCAGATCAGCTCAAAAATAAAAAGCCAGCGCTTAAGCCACATCGATTATATCTTTCAGATAAATCCTTTTTACCCCTTGAGCCAGCATGTCCTGCCAAGCATGTTGCAGTGAACCATTCAGGTCAATGCCTTTAGTAGCATCCGCAATTACATAGGACTTAAAGCCCAGTTTGCAGGCATCCATCGCTGTCCACGCCACACAGAAATCGGTGGCAATTCCAACAATAAATACCGTATCGATACCACGTTCTCGCAGATAACCTGCCAGACCGGTACTGGTTTTCCGGTCTGCTTCCATAAAAGCAGAGTAACTGTCGATATTTTGATGAAAGCCTTTGCGAATAATCAGCTGCGCTTGTGGCAGATCCAATTCTGGATGCAGTTCAGCATCCGCAGTGCCCTGCACACAGTGGCTTGGCCAGAGCACCTGAGGGCCATACTCTAGCTGGATCGTGTCATAGGCAGCTTTGTCAGGATGATGAGCTGCAAAGGAAATGTGATTTTCTGGATGCCAGTCCTGGGTCAGTACAATATTACTAAAGTATTGTCCTAGTTGATTGATATTCGGAATAATCTGATCCGCACCTGCGACTGCCAGATTACCTCCCGGGGTAAATCCCTTCTGAACATCCACAACAATCAACGCGGCATTCTGCTGCATACGCTCTCATTCCTTGAAATCTTGATGATGCCCAAGCATAGCCTAAAAACCATGCTGTTTTTTAGTCCCAGTGACAAAAATAGAATGACTGCGCATTCTGACAAAAATCATATTCGGGCAATTCTTGGGCCAAATGGCGCACAAAAACGTAAGTAGATTTTGGCTTTACCTAGCGATGCCACATGAAAGTAACAATAAGCCCGTGTGTAACGTCGTATATAGCCAATCAAAATATTCCGGCATTGCATCATTAGCTTAAAGACATTGATCTATAGATTGACATCATCATACGCGCTTGATCTTCAAAGCTGAGCTATGCCCGTCCAGAAAGAGTGTGTTTGAGTTTCAAGGAGATGAGATAACTCAAGCTCAATTTCGTCCTGAATGATTCATAGCGTATAGTTTTGATGTGGTTGTAGGAAATGCTCGATGCGCAGTTTTTGAGCCAAGCACTCTTTCCTATTTGTAATTATTTTTCAGTGCAATCATGACAAATATGGCTAAAGTCGAATAGCGATATAAGTTTTAAGAGGTTCATTTATGTCGTTTGAATCATCCTTTAAGGCATAAAAAAACCCGCATCCTGCGGGTTTTTTATTCAGTTTCGCTTATGCCGCACTGTTCATTTTACGAACCAAGAACAACATGAATACTGCTGAGATAATAATACATGGGATCGCTGCTGAGATTACACCCGCCGCACCGAAGCCTGCAGTTAACAGACTACCTGCAATTGCTGGTCCAAGCATTGCACCAATACGGCCTACTGCTGATGCCACACCAACACCCGTACCACGAACTTCTGTTGAGTAAACGATACCACCGAAGGCATACAATACACCTTGACAGCCAATAACGAATGCACCCACTAGCGCTGATGCCATGTACATTTGTGTTAATGAACCTGCGGCGTTTAGCGCCAATAGACCTGCCAAGATACCGCCGTACATTAATAGAATGACGTATGCTTTCTTCCAGCGGTCAGTTAACACACCTAAAATCACTGTACCTACAGTCGCACTGAGCATGAAGTAGAACTGAGCCGTAGCACTTTCTTTATGTGTGAAGCCAAGTTCTTGGAATAGAGATGGCAACCAGCTCAGCATGATGTATACCACCATCAATGTGAAGAAGTAGCTTACCCAGATGAATATGGTACGTAGCAGGTTTTGTGAGTTAAACAGGTCTTTAAACGCACCTTTAGGCGCAGCATCAGCAGGTGCATTTTCTGCTAGATCTTTCGCTTTTAAGTACTCTTTAGACTCAGGCAATAAGAACATCATCACTGGAATCACGATGATTGGTAATAATCCCCCAAGGTAGAAAATGTTTTTCCAGTTTGCACCAAATTCAGTCGCTGCAATCAGTGACAGAATTGCTGCACCGACTGGCATACCACAGTACATCAAGCCGACTGCACGACCACGATTTGCAGGTGTGACAGCTTCAGATGCAAGCGTAATTAAAATTGGCATTGCCGCTCCAAGACCCGCACCTGCCAAGAAACGTACAGCCAATAATGAGTTAAAGCTATTGACCCATACTGTACAAAGTGTGAATACAGCGAACACCGCTGTAGACCAGATCAAAACAGTCTTACGGCCAATACGGTCCGCAATACGACCACCGACCAGTGCACCAGGCAATAAGCCCAGAATCCCTGCACTAAAAAATACACCCAATTGTGAGCTATCAAGACCAAAGTGCTCACGAATACCAGCAGCGGCAATCCCGGCAGCCTGAATATCCAGGCCTTCAATCGCAGCGATCAGAAAGCAGATCCCTACCGTGATGATCGCGTGCTTATTGTCTGATTTTTCCATGGAATATCCTTGTTCAATCAGCGTTCAAAAGAGAGGCCATCATCTATGAGCCGCTAAAGAGAATTAACTACCAATAAGTTGAACAATTTGCTCGGATATACTGAAAAATCCAGAAAATTAATGACTTTAAGATGCTGTTCGATAAAGTCAAAAAAGCAATTAATGAGAAGTATTAAAATCCCAGTATTTTTGGATTTAGACTTATACATCAAACCCGGAAATTCAACAGTGAGAAAAATTCAGGGCCGATCACTAATACGAAAAAAAGATTAGTTCAGGCATTTTTGCTTTTTATTCATCATAAATGAGGTTTATTATTCGATATATTTTAGCTCTTAATTCATCAAATATAAATATTAATACTCCCCTAAAACGCCATAAAAGAATGTTTTCTAAATCTATTTAATTCACTTAAGTGACTTATTCTGTGTATTTTTTACTGAAAAAATGAATTCATTAGCTTTCATACTGCTGGAGGATAAAGGATGATTTGGACAGCAAAAAATCATAACGATTAAAACTTGATTGTTGCCTAGAGGCTTTGTATAAAGAATTCAGTGGCTTTTACTAAAGCATATTGTTCTTATGCGTTTGATCAGTCATAATTTGCATAAGCAATATTCAATTCAGTGCAAATCTATTGAATTTGCTACAAATCAAAATACAAACCCATCCCAAATATGTTTTCTCATTCTCTTCGGATGGACAAATAGGATAGTTTTTTAAAATGACTCAGCAAGCACAGACCATTCAGGGTTCCATTGTCGCAATCGTCACCCCCATGTTTGAAGATGGCAGCGTAGATTGGAAGGGTCTCGAGAAGCTGGTTGAGTGGCATATTGCAGAAGGCACTAACAGTATCGTCGCGGTTGGTACTACTGGTGAAGCATCAACGCTCAGCATGAGCGAGCACACTCAAGTGATCAAAGAAATCATTCGTGTTGCCAACAAACGTATTCCAATCATTGCCGGTACAGGCGCAAACTCGACTCGTGAAGCAATCGAGCTGACTCAGGAAGCCAAAGAACTTGGCGCTGATGCTGCCCTGCTGGTTACTCCTTACTACAACAAACCGACTCAGGAAGGTCTATACCAGCATTATAAAGCGATTGCTGAAGCGGTTGACCTACCTCAAATTCTTTATAACGTTCCAGGTCGTACTGGCGTAGATATGGCCAACGAAACCGTGATCCGTCTGGCAGATATTCCACAGATCGTGGGCATTAAAGATGCAACAGGTGATGTAGCCCGTGGTGCTGCCCTGATTGAAGGTCTGACAGGCAAAAACATGACTGTTTACTCAGGTGATGATGCAACTGCCTATGAGTTAATGGGTCATGGTGCCAAAGGTAATATCTCTGTGACTGCTAACGTTGCACCAAAAGTCATGAGTGAAGTATGTGCTGCAGCCATTGCAGGCGATGCGGCAGGTGCTGAAGAGCTCAATGCTCAGGTTGCAAATTTACACAATATTCTATTTTGCGAATCAAACCCAATTCCTGTGAAATGGGCTCTCCATGATATGGGCTTAATTGGTACAGGTATTCGCCTTCCATTAACACCACTTGCAGAACAATATCGCGCTCCGCTTCATGAGGCACTTGTAGAAGCGAGCGTCATTAAATAAAGAGCAACGATTATGCAATTACGTTTAGGACTTACCCTGGCACTTTCAGTATTCAGTTTAGCAGGTTGTAGTTCAATGGCCTTTAAAAACGGTACCTTGGACTATAAAGAGACAACCACGCTGCAACCATTACAATATCCTGAAGGGTCAATGGTTCGTCCTGCAACGCCTTTGTACCCTGCTCCGACCGTAGATCCGCTTGCCCTGGAAAATGCACCAAAGCTTGAAAATCAGCGTGGTAACCGCTTTGCGATGCCACGTCCTACTGCACAGCCAGTAAATTCAACTCAAGCAGATGAAACTCAAGAAAATTTTTCGGGAAAGCCGCAATTAGTCACTGACGGAAATCAAAATCCACTGCTCAAAATTGATGGAAATGCTGCTACAATATGGCAATACACTCTTGCCACGCTTAGCAGCCTTAACCATTCTATCGTTGGTCAAAATAAAGATCGTTATGAAGTAGCGATTCAGGTCGATCAGCAAACCTATGTTTTAAGACTCTCTCCCGCAGGTTCGAGTAACACCCTGGCTGTGTTTAATCCCGATAACAGTTTTGCCGACCGCGAAAAAGCAGCAGAACTGTTAAACCAGATTTACCAAAATTGGCCAGCCTAGACATTTTCTAGGCATTTTTTTTTGTAGAAGGTTCCCTCATGTTAAAACAAACCTTGCTCTATACTGGTAAAGCGAAATCTGTCTATACCACGGACAGTGAAGACCACCTGATTTTAGTTTTTCGTGACGATGCGTCCGCATTCAATGGCGAAAAAATCGAACAACTGGATCGTAAAGGTAAGGTGAATAACCGTTTTAACGCCTTCATCATGGAAAAGCTGGCTGCTGCTGGTATTGAAACTCATTTTGAGAAACTGCTGACACCGACTGAAGTGCTGGTGAAAAAACTTAAAATGATTCCAGTAGAATGTGTAGTACGTAACTATGCTGCGGGTTCTTTATGCCGTCGTCTTGGTGTAGAAGAAGGTAAAGAGTTAACGCCTCCAACATTCGAATTGTTCTTCAAGGATGACGCGCTAGGCGATCCAATGGTGAACGAATCTCAAGCGATTGCTTTAGGTTGGGCGACTGCTGAACAACTGGCAAAAATGAAAGAACTGACTTACCAAGTGAACGATGTGCTTAAAGCATTATTCGAAGCGGGTAATATGCTTCTGGTTGACTTTAAACTTGAATTTGGTGTGTTCCACGACCGTATCGTACTGGGTGACGAATTCTCTCCAGACGGCTGTCGTCTATGGGATAAAGACACCAAGAAAAAACTGGATAAAGACCGTTTCCGTCAAGGCCTAGGCGGTGTGGTTGAAGCGTACGAAGAAGTTGCAGCACGTTTAGGTATCAATCTTGAAGATATCTAAGCACTAATAATGCTTCAAAGAACCGGGCAAATAGCCCGGTTTTTTATTGTCTAATCTTATGATCGAAAAAATGAATTTTATTAATAAAAATGATCGTTTTTACATTATTCAATGCATGCCTTAATATTACTGCATCCCAGCCACATCCCCAGCAGATGCAATCCATCTGGTGTTGTCGGCTAGATTTATACCCTTACCCTCTAGGATGTATCTCCCCCAAGACATCCTATTTCAGCCCAATTCTCCTTGAATTGGGCTTTTTTTTGTTTACTGCTGCTGTTGTTCCTGCCAGCGACGTTGTTGCAGACGTTCGCCTTCCACTTCACGCTTATTACGTGCCGATTCGTACAGTTTGGTGCCTTTCAGCTCAGGCGGCAGGTAATCTTGCAAAACAAAATGTTCCGGATAGTTATGCGGATACAGATAATTCACTCCATAACCCTGCTCTTTCATCAACTTGGTGGTTGCATTACGCAGATGTAAAGGCACTGGCAAATTGGCCGTTTTTTCAGCCAGATCCATCGCCTTGTTAATCGCGAGATAGGTACTATTACTTTTGGCACTGGTCGCCAGGTAAACCGCACATTGTCCCAGAATAATCCGGCATTCCGGCATACCAATCGCTTGAACTGAGCGGAAGCATTCACCCGCTAGCAACAAGGCATTCGGATTGGAATTGCCAATATCTTCTGATGCCGCAATCAGCATACGGCGGGCAATAAAGACCGGATCTTCACCACCTTTCAGCATACGTGCCATCCAGTACAGGGCAGCATCCGGATCACTACCACGAATCGACTTGATGAAGGCCGAAACCAGATCATAGTGCTGCTCGCCAGACTTGTCATAACGGGCAATATTCTGCTGTGCGACTTTGACCACAATCGCATTAGTAATGATATTTTCCTGATCAGCCTCAAAAGTACTGGCAATCAGATCTAGTAGATTGAGTGCCTTACGCGCATCCCCTGCGGCAAACTGCAATAAGGCGTCAAATTCTTCAATCTGGATATAGCGTTCCTGCAGGAATTTGTCAGTCTGAATCGCCTGAGTTAGTAAAGTCTGAATCGCTTCGTCACTCAGCGCATTCAAGGTATAGACCTGACAACGTGACAGCAAGGCACTGTTGACTTCAAAAGATGGATTTTCCGTCGTCGCGCCAATCAGGGTAATTTTGCCTTTTTCGACGGCATTCAGCAGTGCATCCTGCTGGGATTTATTAAAACGGTGAATCTCGTCAATAAACACTACAGGCGTCAGCAGATCAACACTTTCCGCAATGACTTCACGCAATTCTTTCACACCGGTATTGAGTGCAGACAGGCTGATAAATGGCCGGTCCACCGCTTGGGCAAGTAGCAAGGCAATCGTGGTTTTACCTACTCCAGGTGGACCCCAGAAGATAATCGATGGTAAATGCCCTTGGTCAATCATCTGACGTAGAGGTGCATTCTCTCCAAGCAAGTGATCCTGCCCGATAATTTCTGCAAGGTCGCGAGGCCGCAAGCGTTCTGGAAGCGGGATATGACTGTCTGACATCTTATTATTGGCTCAAATTAAATTCTGCTTTCATTCTAACACTGGTAGTTTTGATTCCAATATTTCAAACATTTATGAGAAAAATTTAATTTATGTAAGAAATCTCTATTTTTTTTACAATGAATGGATTAATCTTATGAAAAGTAGATAAATAGAACATGATTAATTACAGGTTAATAACCTTGTAAATTTCACATTATCTCATATTAATTAGAATGGACTTGAGCAACTGATTGGATGCTCTTTGGGTGGTATCGGTGGGGATGCATGAAGCATAATAAATCTAGACGAACAACTGCAGAATGCGCTGATTCGCTTATTTCAACCTTGATACAATCTTCTAATGAACAACAGGCAAAATCCAGATTATTACAAGATCTGATCAATGATGTGCCGCATCCGCTTTGGGTGCTGGGCAAGGATAATATTGAATATTTTAATCAGGCACTTTCGGATTATTTAGGTACCAATTTAAGTGAATATGGTCCTAAAGAATGGCAAAGCCTGATTCATCCAGATGATCAGCCAACGTTTTCTGAGCAATGGCATGCTGGCCTGAATCAGCAACAAGGCTTTAATACCCAGTGCCGGATTAAATCGGCTGATTCCAGCTACCGTATGTGTGCCTTGGCCATCAAGTTTCAGCATACAGCAGAACATCTGCTGCAATGGTCGGTATCACTGACCGATATCCATGAATATTTTGAGATTCAGCAACAACTGTCTCAGGTGATTTCTACCCAAAAAACATGCTGGATGCCAGTGTCGATTGTATTAAAGTGATGTCTCCACAAGGCGAAATCCGTCATATCAATCAGTCAGCCTGTCATAAGTTAGGGATTGATCCTGAACAGCAGCCTGCCCCGCATTCATGGTTAAGCCTGTTACCCGCTGAAGTTAAAAAAACCGGACAACGCGCTTTAAAACAGGCTGCTCAAGGTTTAAATAGCCGTTTTGTAGAAAAAGCCCAGACGGAGAATGAGGACCCACAATACTGGGATCATTTACTGACTCCAGTATTGGACGAAAATAATATTCCCCAAAATATCCTGTGTGTTTCACGCAATGTCAGTCAGCAAAAAATAGTTGAAAGCCGTTTAAAAGCCGTAATTCAGCGTGATGAGCTGACCGGACTGTATAACCGCAATGCCTTTTATAAGACCTTTAAACAGGTACTGCTAAAAGCCAAGCAACAGCAAATAATGGTTGGCCTGCTCCTGATCGACCTAGACTATTTCCGGTATATCAATGACACTTTGAGTCATATTGCCGGGGACCATTTGCTGCATGTCTTGGGCAAGCGTTTTCAGGCCTGTTTTGGCTCCAATAATATAGTCGTTGCCCGTCTGGGTGGCGATGAGTTTGCTATTTTAGTCAAAAACCTGGAAAACGAAGCCCAGCTGATTAATACTGCACAACTGGCCTATGCCCAACTGGAACAACCAGTGAGTTATGTCGGCCATCGTATGAGTATCGGTATGAGTATCGGTTGTACCGTTTATCCGCGTGATGCCCAGAATAGTTCCAACCTGCTGAAATGTGCCGATATTGCCCTGAATGATCTGAAAAATAGTGGTCGTGGCGGGATTCGCATGTTTAATCAGGAGATGTTCAGGTCACTGGAAAACATGACCAAACAACTGACGCTGGCACGCAAGATTATTCATGCGGATCAGATTATTCCTTATTATCAGCCTAAGGTTCGCCTTTCTGATGGTGAGGTGATTGGTTTCGAAGCCTTACTGCGTTGGCAGGATCAACAGCATCAGATCCAGTTACCCTCTCATATTTTTTCTGCTTTCCAGGACTATGATTTAGCTTCGCGCATCAGTGAAACCATGCAGCTAAAAGTCTTTGAGGATATGAGCCGCTGGCAAGCCGAGGGTCTGGATATACTGCCAATTTCAATCAATGCAGCTCCAGTTGAATTCCTGCGCGATGACTATGCTGAGAAATTCCTGGCTCGTCTATCCCGATTCGATATTCCTGCACATAAGGTTGAACTGGAAATTACCGAGCAGAGCTTATCCGAAGGCGGAGCCAATTATGTGATCCGGGCACTAAACCTGCTAAAAAAACATGGAATTCATATTTCTCTGGATGACTTCGGTACCGGTCATTCTTCCCTGACCCGTTTACAGGAATATCCGGTCGACTGCATCAAGATTGATCGCAACTTTGTAGAACGCATGAACAATGATCCGTCTGCGCTGGCCATTGTCAAAGCCATTACCCAGATTGGTTCCAGTATTTCTCTGGATGTACTGGTCGAGGGTATTGAAAATACTGAACAACTGGACACGCTAATCAATTGTGATTGCCAGATCGGACAAGGTTTTTATTTTTACCGACCTATGTCGGGGTCTTCAGCACAGCAACTGCTACAACAGGCAGCTTAATTTTTTTATTTAATCATTTGACGAGGTTGGATTGCGCTAACAGCTAGCGCACCCAGCGTACGATATATTCATCAATTTCATCTTCATCAATATCGACTTCACTTAAGCAGCGACCAGCAGCAGATTTTTTGGCCTGAATTACGCTTTGTCGTGAACCTGTCTTCAGATAATGCCAGGATGGCAGGCTTTTCCCTTCAGCAACTCGGCGATAGGCACAGCTTGATGGCAACCAGTGAATGGTGTCCAGTTTCTCAGGTGTTAGCTGGATACAATCGGGCACATATTGCAGCCGGTTCGGATAATCCGAACAGCGGGCAGTTTTACAGTCCAGTAATTTGCAAGCCACTTTGGTATAGGCAACTTCGTGGGTGTCTTCATCTTCCAGCTTGATCAGGCAGCAAAGCCCACAACCATCACAAAGCGCTTCCCATTCTTCTGGTGTCAGCTCAGTGAGACTATATTTTTTCCAGAAGTATGGACGTAAGGCATCAGACATAATCAAAACGGCTATGGTAAAAATCAGCTTATTATACCAAGTCTCAACAAAGGAAATGTAGGGACGTGAATCTTATTAATATCACGTAAACTATTGTTAAATCAGAGACAGTACATCAACAAAACACTAACAGTGCCCAAAATCGAATATTCCTATACTGGATTTGAGAATAAAAACACATGGAGAATTGATATGTTTCGCTGGGCTATTATTTTTGCTGTGATTGCCTTAATTGCCAGTCTACTTGGTTTCGGTGGAGTAGCAGGCTTATCTAAGGATTTCGCGATTATCTTATTGGTGATTGCCGTTATTCTTGCCATTGTTGGTTTCCTTTCTCGCGGCAAGGTCTAGCGACTGATTTTTGCTTAAGGAAAAGTTTCCTACAGAAAAAACAAGAGCCATTTGGCTCTTGTTTTTTATGCGCCCAAAATGGATTACGGTTTGATATGGCGTGGTCTGAAACCAGCAGCGACCAATGCGGCCAAATACGCCACTACCCCGACCACACATAAAATCAGTACTTCCAGTACACGCATCCACTGTGATACATCACCATTGTACCAGCTCAGTGCATAGGCCAAAGCTGCAATCATCACCACATTGGCAAACATGAATTGCAGGAAGATTTTTTTCCAGTGTGCACCAAAGCGGAAAATATCACGCTTGTGCAGATAGAAATATAGCATTCCGGCATTGACCAAAGCTGAACCTGAAGAAGCTAAAGCCAATGCCATGTGTTCTGCATGCCAGTCAATCAGCTTGAAGAATCCAATAAACACAACATTCAGAATCGCGTTAGCCGCTACTGCAATTAAACCGACACGTACCGGTGTTCTGGTATCTTGCTGGGCATAGAAACCTGGTGCAAAAACTTTAATCAACATGAATGAAATCACGCCAGCACTCATACACTGGAGCGCCATTGCTGTCATCTGGGTATCTTCTAGATCAAACTGGCCACGCTGGAACAGCGCCTGAATGATCGGCGTAGAAAGCATGAACAATGCAATACTGGCCGGTAGGCCGACCATTACAATCACTTTCGCCGCCCAGTCGATCATACTGCGGAATTTCACCTGATCCTGTTCGGCATGACGTGCCGACAAAGATGGCAGAATCACGGTACCAATTGCCACGCCAATCAAGCCCAATGGCAACTCCGTCATACGTTCAGCACTGTAAAGCCAGGATACCGAACCATCCTGCATAAAGGATGCCCAAATAGTATTCAGCAGCAGGTTGATCTGCGTCACCGAAACACCAAACAGCGCTGGCAGCATCAGTTTCATGATGCGGTCTACGCCTTCATGCTTGAAGTCGATTTTGGGTGGAATCAGCAGTTTCTTGCGCCATAGTTCCGGAATCTGAATCGCCAGTTGCAAAGCACCCGCAATCAATACTGCCCAGCCCAATGCCATGATCGGTTCGGCCATATATGGGGTAAGCCACAAGGCGCCGGCAATCATTGCCACATTCAAAAGCACCGGTGCAAAAGCGGGTGTAGTGAATGAACCGTAGCTGTTCAGGATACTGCTGGCAAAAGCCGTCAGTGACATGAACAGCAGATAAGGAATGGTCAGGCGGAACATGTCCGATGCCAGTGCGAACTTCTCTGGATCTGCATGGAAGCCAGGTGCATAGACATAAATAATGGCAGGTGCAGCCACCATGGCCACGAAGGTCAGCAGGCTCATGACGGTAGACAGACAGCCAAATACCCTACTAATCAGGATCTGTACCTCGGCATGCGTCCGTGTGGTTTTATATTCGGTCAGTACCGGAATAAAAGCCTGTGAAAAAGCCCCTTCCGCAAACAGACGCCGGAAGAAATTGGGAATACGGAATGCGACTACGAAGGTATCGAAGTCCTTACCTGCACCAAAGACATTGAGCAGTACAATATCCCGGACCAGACCCAGTACCCGTGACAACATGGTCATCGCACTGACAATGACGGTCGAACGCCACAGCGCCATACTGTTCACCTAATGTTTAAATTTTGCCTATTGTAATGAAACTTCTGGTAGAAGTTCATTGCTTTATCACATTCCTATTCAGGTATTGATGTATTTTTATAATGATGCAATTGTTTACGGAATGCGACCCAGTTGAAATGTAGGCCTGGATCAGTTTTACGTCCCGGGGCAATATCAGAATGTCCGGCAATATGTTGCTGGATTTTTGGATAATGGGCTTGCAGACAGGCAGTCACCTGTACCAGTGCATCGTACTGTGCCTGTTCAAAGGGAAGGTCATCGCTGCCTTCAAGCTCAATCCCGATAGAATAATCATTGCATTCTTTCTTAGCGAGATAGGTCGAACGACCCGCATGCCAGGCCCGGTCATTAAAATTGACAAACTGCAGCACTTCCCCGCTACGCAGAATCAACAGATGGGTGGACACTTGCATGCCCTGAATGGTCTGAAAATAAGGATGTACTGACCAATCCAGCTGATTCTGGAAAAACTGCTCAATATAACCACCGCCAAATTGTGAGGGCGGCAGGCTGATGTTATGCACCACGATCAGTTGAATCTCGGTATTTTCCGGACGCTGGTTAAAATTGGGTGAGGGAATCTGGCGTGCACCGATGAGTTGTCCATCCTTCACATGAAACGCAGGTGCTTGTTGCATAAAAACTTTCCTATCCCCAATCAAAATGACTGCTGCGCAATGCAGCTGGCTTAATGCTAAAACTTTCGTATCCAAATCTCAATTCAGCTGTGATGACTGTACGAAAAATCGCTCATTTTTATGTAACAGTGCTAATATAACGCGCAATTTTCACGGCTTACAAAAGATACGGAAATACTCATGAGCATATCTCAAGCTTTGCTAGAACAGTCGATTCAGATCAATATTCAACAGGCATTGGCTGAAGACATTGGTGATGGTGACATCACTGCCCTGCTGACACCTGAAGATGAACAGGCGACTGCCACCATTATCAGTCGTGAGAATATGGTGCTGGCTGGGCAACCTTGGGTGAATGCTTTGATTCAAGCCTACGATCCAAAAATTGAAGTGATCTGGCTGAAGAATGACGGTGACCGTGTCGGGGCAAATGAAGCCTTCCTGAAACTGGCAGGTTCTGCGCGTAGCCTGCTCACGGTAGAACGTCCGGCACTGAATTTTGTCCAAACCCTGTCTGCAGTCGCGACCAAAACAGCAAGCTATGTCAAACAATTAGAAGGTTTAAATACCAAACTATTAGACACCCGTAAAACTATTCCCGGCCTACGTATTGCACAGAAATATGCCGTAGCGATTGGGGGTGGTCAGAATCATCGTCTGGGGCTGTTCGATGCCTTTTTAATTAAAGAAAATCACATCATGGCGGCTGGTGGAATTGAACAGGCCATTGCCAAGGCACATCAGATTGCACCAGGTAAACCGGTAGAAGTCGAAGTAGAAACCTGGGATGAGTTAAATCAGGCCCTAGAAGCCGAGGCTGATATCGTGATGCTGGATAATTTCAGTCAGCAGCAAATGATTGATGCCGTTAAACATGTGGCTGGTCGCTGTAAACTGGAAGCTTCAGGCAATATCACTATTGATAATTTACGTGAAGTGGCGAGTACAGGCGTAGACTATATTTCGATGGGCGTATTGACCAAAGATGTCAAAGCCATTGACCTATCGATGCGTTTTAATAGTTAAAGTTTTATCCATAAAAAAGGGTGCCATAGCACCCTTTTTCTTATTCTCAAGGATATAAATCATAGAGGTTGAATGGCCTCTACTCTGTTAATTGGTATCACTTCCTCGTTCCATATTTGCACCATCACGGTTTTCATCACGAGAATTCGAATCACAGGCAGTTAAACCCAGTACAGCAAATACTGAAAATGCCATCAACCATATTTTCATGTTATAACCCTCTGAATGAGATTTGGTTAAAAGATCATCGCTTAAAACAGAGGTTACACAGTAGACAGATCCTGTTCATTTTTTGTCAGGCAATGTGTAGCTATAATAAAAAACGCATCCGAAGATGCGTTTTGTAAACTCTGGAAATATTACCAGCCCAAAGCTTCTTGCTGTTTCTTGATCAGTTCCTGAATCCCTTTTTCAGCCATGGCCAGCATGTCATTGCATTGCTCACGGGTAAATGGCTTATCTTCAGCAGTACCTTGAATTTCAATAAATTCACCCGCTTGGGTCATCACGACATTCAAGTCAGTCTGGCAGTTAGAATCTTCTTCATAGCAAAGATCTAGTAATACTTCATCTTTGAAAATACCCACAGAAATTGCAGCAACCAGACCTTTAAGTGGATCTTGCTTGATTTTTTTCTTTTCAAGCAACACATTCATCGCATCAATCAATGCTACCGCAGCACCGGTAATAGAGGCTGTACGTGTCCCGCCATCTGCTTGGATCACATCACAGTCGATGGTAATCGTATTTTCACCGAGTTTTTTCAGGTCCACCATAGCGCGCAGGCTACGGCCGATCAGACGCTGGATTTCCTGAGTACGGCCACTCTGTTTGCCACGTGCCGCTTCACGGTCGCTACGGGTATGTGTTGAACGTGGCAGCATGCCATATTCTGCGGTTACCCAGCCTTGGCCCTGACCTTTCAGGAAACGGGGTACCGAGTTGTCAATGCTGGCAGTACAAAGCACTTTAGTATGACCAAATTCAACCAATACTGAACCTTCCGCATAACGTGTGTAATTGCGGGTAATTTTGATGTCACGTAATTGATCTAATGCTCGCTGGTCGATACGCATAAATAAGTCCTGCTTTGACTGAAAAATAATTGCGGCTCAGTATAGCAGAAGCCTCTGCCAAGATTGCCCGGCCCTTGGCATGATTTACAAAATCAATTCAGTCTTGTTCGATCAAAATACAAAATCAGGCCATCTGAATGGCGCTGCGTGATTGCCGATTTTTTGTTAAACTTAAAGGGAAATATCGAGAAGATTTTTATGTCTTTACGTGCAGAACGCAAACAGCAAAGTCATCAGGCAATACTAGATGCCGCACTGGTACTGAGTAGCCGTGGTCGTGCATTTAGCAATATCAGCCTGCGTGAACTGTCCCGTGAAGTTGGACTGGTGCCGACGGCGTTCTACCGGCATTTTAAGGACATGCAGCAATTGGGTCTGGAACTGCTCGACCAAGTCGCCATTAATTTAAAAGGTGTCTTAAATCGGCTGGTAGAAGCTTACTTGTATCAAGTACATTCAGACACTGAAACCTCAATTGGTCTTTTCCTTCAGGCTGTTGAAGAACATCCTGAGCCATGGCTATTTTTTAGTACAGAACGTTGGGGCGGATCAGACTTTTTGCGGACCAGTATTGAGCGAGAACTGCAATTTTTAGTTGCTGATCTGGTCGATGAGCTGGGAAATCTTTATTCCGCTCAGGGAATCAAATCGCCTCAACACTTGAGGCTGCTGATCCAGATGCTCGTGGATTTATCCCTGAATTGGGCGATGGGTTGGCTGAGTATTCAGGGTCTGTCAGATGCCAATCTTCAACAAAGTCGCGCAGCAGAATTTAAAGCTCAGACGGTTATTCAGATGCAACTGCTATTTCAGGGCATTCATGCATAAACAGCCTTCAGGCAGCTAGAATAGATATTTTCAACAATAAAAAACCTGCAGCAATGTGCAGGTTTTTTAAGATCAGGCAGAAATTATTTTGCCTTACGCTCTTTTTCTACCAGGAAATTTACCACCTGAATTACTTTGGCATCATCACCCTGAACGACATACTTACCATTCACGGTCACGGCTGGCACACCCGTTAACTGATAAGATGCGGCTAGATTTTTCGCCTGGGCGATTTTTGAAGAAATCGGGAATGATTTATACGTACTGTTAAATTTCGCTTCTGAAATACCATAACGGGTATAGAACTTGGCGAGTTGTGCTTGTTCTAAAATTGGTTTTTGCTTCGCATGGATATCATGGAACAACTGCAAGTGCGCTTTTTGACGAACACCCAGGGCTTCAGACACATAATAGGCACGTGCTGCCTGTTCCCATAGTGGGTTCATCGCAGCTGGAGTACGGACAAAACGAATATCTTTAGGCAGTTGTTTCAACCAGGTCTGCATATGCGGTTCAAGTGTGTAGCAGTGACCACAGCCATACCAGAAGAATTCACGTACTTCGATTTTCCCTGGCTTTTCAACTTTAACTGGCTTAGCCAGCACTTGATAGTCTTGGCCTGCTACAAAGTTGGCCATCGCACTACCAGAAAATGCTAAAACAGATGCAGCAACAGTGCCTAAAATAAATTTTTTCATTGGAATTATGATCCTCAAAATCTTTATGATTAGCTTATGCAGATACTTTGACATCCTCCCCCAGCTAAAGCAAGGGGATTCCTACTGCTAGACGCTCATGCCCGAGCGCAAGAATATTCAGTGCGGAATTTACATCCCGATCCCATGAGCTACCACACTCACCACACTGCCACTCTCTTATTCCTAAACCT
Organism: Acinetobacter sp. HA; assembly: GCF_000264725.1. Lineage (NCBI taxonomy): Bacteria > Pseudomonadati > Pseudomonadota > Gammaproteobacteria > Moraxellales > Moraxellaceae > Acinetobacter > Acinetobacter sp. HA. The sequence continues at coordinate 129,019 of NZ_AJXD01000049.1, forward strand.
GCTCTACCTTTCGGACTACTGGAGCGTGAGCCACAGCACGAACAAGTTTGGGTGGTATAGGCTTCATTGACTTCTTCATACCATACCCCTGCGTTCTCGCATTTATACTTGAGCATGGTTCTTAGTGTTGTCCAACTGGCATCTAACACAGACTTGGCTAGTTTGGTTTGCGCTAATGCTTTGGCATTCACATTGCCAACGAAGATTGCTGCATGTTCTTTTACCAGTTTATGGCTGAATTGATGCAGCATGTTTTGTCTTACATTTTTAATCTTGGCGTGAATTGCTTTCACTCGTTTTTATTTTTTGCACGTTGAGCAATACCAAGTTTTTGTTCATATTTCCGATAGATTTGAGGGGCTTTAAGTTTTACGCCATCTGAACAAGTGGCTAAATCTTTTAAACCTAAATCTATGCCAATTGAGGTTATAGCGGCGGTTTTCTCTGTTTTAGCATTGTCAACTACAAGACATACATACCAACGGCCTCGGCTATCTTCAACGAATGAGCCTGTTTTAACCCTGTATTGACTTAAACCGTAATTATCCCATAACTTGAATTGGTGTTTACCATATTGAACACAGCCATCAGCATATTTGATTGCAACCTTTTTAAACGGTATCCAACCCAGTGAGCGTCTAGCTGATTTTTTATTACTGACACGCCATTTTAGTTTTGCTTTTTTGAACTGCTTGCGTCTTGTGACCAATTCTTCTGTCACTGCCTGAATAGTTTGACTGTGCAAGTTGCATTCTTTCGATGTGCCTTTCGTGTATTTTGCAATATCGTATGCTGAAAAGAATTGTTGTTTTTTTTGAAGATGTTTAAAACACAAATCATTGACATAATTCCAAACTAAATTTACTTCGGATGCTAACTGATTTAGCACCTTGCAATGTTTGTCTTTTATGCGTAATTTGAGTGTCTTCATCCAATTATTTTAACAGTATTTTTCTTAATAGTGACTATAGTACAAGTATTTAAAACGACATTTCGTGTCGTTCATGTGGTTTACTCCAGTCGCTTATATCCTCGTGCTGAACCACGAGGTTTTACGCTCCAGTGGATAAATCAAATATGCGGCTTTCGTTTTTATTCTGTGAACTTTTTTAAGGCTTTTATCGCTTTTTTTGCAGGAAGCGCTACACTAATCAACATTGAACTTTTTTAAAATATAATGACTTGATTGAGGTGACACCGATGTCGCAATTGAATGTTGATCCACAAGAAATTGCCAAATTTGAAGCTTTCGCAGCCATATGGTGGGATCAGCATTCCGAGTTCCGCCCTTTGCACATGATTAATCCACTACGTCTGAACTGGATTGACGAATATGCTGGCGGCTTGAGCGGCAAGAAAGTTCTGGATGTGGGCTGTGGCGGTGGCATTCTGGCCGAAAGCATGGCACGCCGTGGTGCTGATGTGCTTGGTATCGATATGGGTGAAGCACCACTGAATGTGGCACGTCTACATGCGGAACAGGAAGGTGTCAGCAATATTCAATACCGTCAGGTTCCTGTTGAGCAACTCGCCGAGGAACAGGCGGGACAATACGATGTGGTGACCTGCATGGAAATGCTGGAGCATGTTCCAGATCCGGCATCGATCATTCAGGCTTGCCATAAGCTGGTAAAACCAGGCGGTCATGTGTTCTTCTCGACCATTAACCGTAATCCGAAGTCATATCTGTTTGCCATTATTGGTGCAGAATATGTGCTGCGTATGCTGGCACGTGGTACGCATGATTACAGCAAATTTATCAAACCATCTGAACTGGCGCATGACATCCGCAACGCTGGTCTTAAACTAAAAGATATGACGGGTCTGCACTATAACCCGCTGACCAAACGGTACTGGTTAGCGCCCAATGTAGATGTTAACTATATGGTCTATACGGCAAAAGAACAGGCGAATGGAGCTGCTGAATGAAAGCAGTTCTCTTTGACCTCGATGGTACCTTAATTGACACTGCTGCCGACTTTGTCCGCATTATTCAGGATATGTGCCGCGAAGAAGGCCGTGAAGTAGTAGCACCAGAGTTGATCCGCACTCAGGTTTCAGAAGGTGCTCGTGCCATGGTCAAGCTGGTCTATCCGGAACTCGAGCTGGAAGATCCTCTCCTGCTGGCGCATCGTCAGCGTTTCTTAGACCTGTATGGTGCCGATATTGCAGTAGATACTGACCTGTTTGACGGCATGTATCCACTGCTGGAAGCTTTGGAGGCACGCAGTATTCCTTGGGGTATTGTCACCAATAAACCACGCTGGTTAAGTGAATCGCTGCTTGCGGCATTGAATCTCTCAGAGCGCTGTTCGGTACTGGTCTGCCCGGAAGATGTGGGCCGTACCAAACCGGATCCGGAGCCAATGTATCTGGCAGCAAAACAGATTGACCTGGCGGCTAAAGACTGTATCTATGTCGGCGATCATCCACGTGATATCGATGCCGGACGTGCAGCCAATATGTATACTATTCTGGCAGCCTATGGTTATCTGCCTTTAGAACATAAAGATAATTTAAACGCCTGGCAGGCCGATTGTATCGTGCATAGTGTAGAAGAATTACATCAACGAATTCAGGATCTGGTTTTAAAGCCAGTACTCGGCTAAAACTCAGGTTCCGGTCAGAACATTAAACTTCACAACAATAAGCAAGAAATAAGGAGGTCGTTCATGAAGTATTCAGAATATCAACCTCGCTCAGACCTGTTAAAGGATCGTATTATCCTGATCACAGGTGCCGGCGATGGCATTGGACGTGCAGCAGCGATCAGCTATGCCCTGCATGGTGCGACGGTAGTGCTGCATGGTCGTACCCTGAACAAGCTTGAAGTCATCTACGATGAAATTGAAGGTTTGGGTGCACCACGCCCGGCAATTCTGCCTTTACAGCTTTCCAGTGCTTCTGAGCGTGATTACGAACTCCTGTTCGAAACACTGAGTAAACAGTTTGGTCGTCTGGACGGAATTCTGCATAATGCAGGCATGCTCGGTGAACGGATTGAACTGGCAAACTATAGCCCCGGCGTCTGGGATGATGTAATGGCTGTCAACCTGCGTGCACCCTTTGTGCTGACTCAGGCCCTGCTTCCTCTGCTCGAAAAATCTGAGCATGCTTCCGTGGTCTTTACCAGTTCAGGTGTAGGCCGTCAGGTGCGTGAACGCTGGGGAGCTTATTCAGTTTCCAAGGTTGCTATTGAAGCGGTAAGCCAGCTATTTGCCAAAGAAAATGTACATCCACATGTGCGCTTTAACTGCATTAATCCGGGTGCAACCCGGACTGCGATGCGTTCTAAAGCCTATCCGGATGAAGATCCACTAACCTTGCCAACCCCGGAATCGATTATGCCGGCTTATCTGTACCTGATGGGTGATGACAGCCTGCATATGAATGGTCAAAGTATTGATGCGCAGGATTAACTGCTGATTAAAGTGAAAATGATTGAAATGAGGGAGCCTTGGTTCCCTTTTTTATTGCTATTTTAGAATGAAATAATGCATAAATCTTATCTGACTCCACCCTGGTCGCATTGAGTTTCGCTAAAATTCACCCATACTATCGCTAACAGATTTTGATTCGAGTGCAACATGACTGACCTAAACAACATCACCGTGACCACTTTGGAAGATGGCATGGTGTCACTTCTGATTGATCAGCAGCCAGTTTCTGAAAAATACGGCGTGAAGTTTGAAGCCAGCATTGTGGACGACATCAAGGTACTCGAAAATGGCAGCAAGCTGAAACTATTCGAGCAGTTTATCTTTTCCCATACCGATCTGAACTTTGAACATGCCTATTACTATGTGACAGGTATTGAAAAACTGGATGATGGCTACCGTCTGGCTAAACATTTTGTGTATCGCATTAAAATTGAAAATCAGCCGGATATCGAACATGTAATTAGCAATCAAGGCAAGCCCATGACCACGGATGATGTACGTGCCTTTATTAATGCACATATCCAGAAGTCCCTGACTGACTATACCGATCTGAACTACGCTTACTAAGCCAGGTTTAAACCGATATAAGAGCACGCCAAGCGTGTTCTTTTTTTATTCGGGAAACCTATTAAAAACAGCTATAAATCGGTTTTTTAAATACTAATAATAATTTTATTCGGTTTTCCAAATTAAAGCCTGAGCGCTATGATACCTGTATTCAAGATGATGACCAGATAAAGGAGAATCCAGCATGGCTGACCAAAAACGTAAAATCGAGACTATTCGCCATATTGAAAGCCTGCAATTATCAGCTACCTTGATTCAAGCTTTAGATGATGCCACTGAAGCGGAATGTGTGGCTGAAGCGATCCAGTCGTTACAGGGTTTGACTGAACAATGGAACTAGTTCAGACCTGCAAATATTGAGGTACTATTCGACTGGAATACAGGAGATAAATTGCCCTAATTAACCGAGTTTCTCTTGACCTCACCATACATTAGCCTCAGGATAGTATTTCACAGCTTCTCAAGCGCTTAGCCTGTATGAAGTGTTCAAAAACTACTGAAATCATGGCATAGTCATAATCTCTCTGCATTCTTTAAAGAATACATGCCTGATCTTCACAGTTTCTCTGCAATTTTTGCGTAAATTAGACTGTAGAAAATGAACAATTGATTGAGGGTTCACCATGAAAAAGCTTTTGGTTGCTTTGACAATGTCTATCAGTACATTAATGCTGACGAATGTTGCCAATGCTGCGCCGCATTTTGATGATGAACGTCATATGGATCAACGTCAAGGTCAGTCTAAAAAATTCCGTGATCGCGCAGATGATGACCATGAAGACCGTCGCCGTATGCGTGAAGAGCGTGGTGTCAAGCGTTTACAGCAAATGAAATGGCAACCCGGCTATGTGATGCCACAGCATTATCGCGGTAATGGTTATAAAGTTGAATATAAAGACCACAAGTTGCCAAAACCTGACCGCAGACAGCAATGGTATAAAGTCAATAATGAATACATTTTGGTGGATTCGGACAACAACAGTATCATTCGAATTCTTGGACATTAAATCCTCACATTTTCATAGACCCAACTTGTTTGGGTCTTTTTTATTTTAGTCAGGTGGTATTGGATGCTGTTCTTGACTAAAAAAACCTGTAATTCCCTCTTATTCTTCTTTTTTTCTTCATAAATTTAACAATTCGCCTAAATTGCCCTCACGGTTTCTCTCTACTGATTCGCTAATTTAGTCTCATCGAAACGATAATGATGAATTCAGGTGAATGCCATGAAAAAAGTGTTAACAACAATCGCTTTATCCTTGAGTGCTTTAGTTGCAACTTCTGCAATGGCTGCACCGCAACATGATCCGCGTTATGCGCCACATAAACCGGCACCGCATTGGGATCATAAAGATGCGAAAAAATGGGACGATCGCCGTGATAACCGTCGCTGGAATGATAAACGCTATAACAACCGCGTGGTAAATCCAAGCCGTGACTGGCGTGTCGGTCAAAAGCTGCCTAACCAGTATGACAACCGCCGTTTTGAAGTAAGTGGTTATGAAGCACGCCGTCTGCCAAATGCAGGCAGAAACCAGCAGTGGTACAAAATCAATGGTGATTATGTGCTAGTCAATGAGCGTAATGACAAGATTATCCGTATCCTCAACTAAATCTTAATTCTGTATCTTTTCTCCATTGCACCTGAAGTCCACGCTTCAGGTGTTTTTTTATTGCTGTACTTCGTTCCCGGCTTTTTTTAGAATCAAATTCAATTAAGTATTATTTTCTAATATAGGCCAGCGCATGAACCCAGCAGAACCGTCTCAAAGCACAACTTTGCAATATGTGCATTGGTTTCGCCATTCTGCGCCCTATATTAATGCGCACCGTAACAAGACCTTCGTGATCATGTTTGATGGCGAGGCGGTGCTGCATGACAATTTCCAGCATATTATTCACGATATTGCCCTACTGCATTCTCTCGGAATTCATCTGATTCTGGTGCATGGTGCGCGTCCACAGATTAACCAGAATCTGGCAACGAGTCAGATCAGCACGCCTTTTCATCGTCAGCGCCGAATCACAACCCGTGAATCGTTGAGCTGTGTCATGAATGCGGTGGGTTCAATCCGCCTGCAGATTGAAGCCTTGCTCTCAATGGGACTGGCCAACTCACCCATGTATGGCGCCCGTATAGATGTCGTATCCGGTAATTTTGTTACTGCCAAGCCTTATGGGATTCGTGACGGTATTGATTTCCAGTTAACCGGTGAAGTCCGTACCGTAGATACCAATGCGATTCAGCGTCATCTTGACAGCCATAACATTGTGGTGCTTGGACCAACCGGTTATTCCACCACTGGCGAAGTGTTCAACCTGCTGGCGGAGGAAGTTGCGACCAAAACTGCGATTCGTATCAAGGCAGACAAGCTGATTTTCCTGGGTAAACAGCATGGCCTGCTGAATACGGATGGACAATTGCAACGTGAAGTGCAGCCAAGTCAGCTGGATGCTTATATAATGCAGGATGCTCAAGACCTGCCATCCGAACTAAGCTTGCAACTTCGCGCTGCACAGGAAGCCTCGATGAATGGCGTCAACCGTGTGCATCTGATTTCCTATGCTCATGATGGTGCGCTGCTGGAAGAACTCTTCACCCGAGATGGTTCAGGCACTCTGATTACCGATGCTCATTATGAAGATGTACGTATGGCTACCATTCAGGATGTTGGCGGTCTGATTAACCTGCTACGGCCTTTGGAAGAAGAAGGCATTCTGGTGTATCGCTCACGCGAACGTCTGGAAAATGAAATTGAACAGTTCGCAGTCATTGAACGTGACGGCATGATTCTGGCCTGTGCCGCGTTATATCCGATTCCAACCACAGGCAATGAGCTGCGTTCTGCTGAAATTGCCTGTGTCGCTGTCGATCCAAGTTATCGCAAGTCCAACCGCGGCAGCCAGATTCTGAATTATCTGGAAGATAAAGCCCGGAGCATGGGTATTCAGCAACTGTTTATTCTGACCACACGCACTGCACACTGGTTCCTGGAACAAGGCTTTGAACAATCCTCTGTCGATGATCTGCCCGATGCCCGTCAGGCGCTATATAACTATCAGCGTAATTCCCTGGTTTGTAAAAAGTCACTTTAATGTGACTTTTTATTTGTTTATATATCTTATTTTTTGCTAAAGATATGTGGATTTCTTAAGTATTTAACTTAAAAAGCTTTGCATGGATTTTCATATCCATATCTTTATATTTTATTAAAACAATTAAATATATATTTCAATAACTTAAATTGTATAAAAATTAAATTCCATAAAGATTCCAAATCACTTTTCTACATAAGTTTTGCGCTTTTTTATTTATCTTTTTTTCTCATTAGAAATTCCCGAATTGTTATTTTTTTGGAAAATAAAAAACGATTAGCGTATGCCTAACTTGTATATTCCATCTAATTGGCTTTTTGTCAGGAGTTTATATTCATGCGCCAATCTACGGTTAAATTCATTGCAAAAACAGCAGCCCTGAGTACTGCTATTGCTGGCGTGATGTTGCTCTCTGGCTGCTCTAAAAAAGAAGAAAGTGTAACGCTGAATATCGGTTTCCAAAAATATGGCGTCCTTCCAATCTTGAAAGAACGTGGCACTTTAGAAACTGTATTAAAACAACAAGGCGTAAATGTGAAATGGGTGGAATTCCCGGCAGGTCCACAATTACTTGAAGGTCTGAATATAGGCAGTGTGTCTTTTGGTGAAGCTGGTGAAGCACCGCCAATCTTTGCTCAGGCAGCCAACTCAAATTTGGTGTATGTCGCAAACCAGCCTGAAGCACCTAAAGCTGAAGCTCTGATTGTACAAAAAGACTCAAATATTCAGTCTGTCCAGGACCTGAAAGGCAAACGTATTGCACTCAACAAAGGCTCAAATGTTCATTACTTACTATTAAAAGTCCTTGAAGCCAATAATCTGAAACTCAGCGATATTGAAGTGGTGTACCTGCCGCCTTCTGATGCACGTGCCGCTTTTGAGCGTGGAGCGGTTGATGCCTGGGTGATCTGGGATCCGTTCTTTGCGGCAGCAGAACATCAGATTGGTGCACGTGTGATTGCAACTGGTGAGAATATCGTGAGCAATCATCAGTTCTATCTGGCTGATCGTAAGTTCGCTGAAGCGAATCCACAGATCATTGATGCGGTAGTGAATGAGCTGAACCTGACTACTGAATGGGTATCTAGCCATCAAGATGAGGCAGCGAAACTTCTAGAAAAACCAACAGGCTTGGCATTTGACGTATTGAAAACTTCAATTTCACGTATGGGCTTTGGGGTAAAACCGCTCACACCAGAGGTGGCGCAAAAACAGCAGCAGGTCGCTGATGCCTTCTATGGCCAGCAACTGATTCCAGCAAAACTGAATATTCAATCAGCAATTTTAACCAAATAAATCATAGGAAAATATCAGGGGATCTAATAATGACTCAACATCAGCGACACAACAAAGCAATCACATGGTTCAAGACCTCCAGTCATGCTATGAATGCCGCATTAGTTGCTTGTGCGATGTTGGGTTCAAGTGCCGCTTGGGCAGTTGATCCGTCAGTGAAACAGCTTCGTGTAGGCTACCAAAAAGCTTCGGTAAACCTGGTCATTGCACAACAGCAAAAGCTGCTTGAACAGGAATTTCCAAATGCAAAAATCAGCTGGAACGAATTTCCAGGCGGACCACAAATTTTAGAAGCATTAGCTGTAGGTTCTATTGATATCGGTGCGACTGGAGACACTCCTCCTGTCTATGCTCAAGCTGGTAATAAACCATTGCATTATTTTGCTTATGAAACTGCAAAACCGCTCTCTTCTGCCATTCTGGTACAACACAATTCCAAAATTACCAAATTGAGCCAGCTCAAAGGTAAACGTGTCGGCGTTCATCGCGGTTCCAGCTCGCATTATTTACTGGTCCAGGCAGTACGTAAGGCAGGTTTGCAATGGACCGATATCCAGCCAATCTGGTTAAGCCCTGCGGATGCACGCGCAGCTTTCCAGAAAGGTGCGATTGATGCCTGGGCGATTTGGGACCCGTACTATGCTGCAGCGCAAGTAGAAGATAAAGCCAGAGTCTTATCTTCAGGGAAAGGCTTAAGTCCCAATTATACCTTCTATCTGGCTTCAGAAAGTTTAATTAAAAAACACCCGCAAGCATTAAAAGGAATTATCAAACAGGTCAATGTTGCAGATAAATGGGTACAGCGTCATAAAACTGAAACTGCAACAATCTTTGCGCAAAGTACTGGCTTAAAACCAATTGTCAGCCAGACCTTTATCCAGCGTCGTCCTAATCCATCCGGTGCTGCACCGCTCACCAAGAAAGTGATTGCTGACCAGCAAGAACTCGCGAACCGTTTTAGCGAACTCAAGATCATTCCAAAATCTATCAATATTCAGCAAGCCGTTTGGGCAGGCAAATAATTCAAGGATCAAAGACATGAAAATTTTCTGGTTTATTCCGACACATGGTGACAGCCGCTACTTAGGTACCAGCAAAGGTGCACGCCAGGTCGATCATGCTTATATAAAACAGATTGCAGTTGCAGTCGATAATCTGGGCTATGAAGGTGTACTGATTCCAACAGGCCGTTCATGTGAAGATCCATGGTTAACCGCAGCCAGCCTGATTGACGCGACTAAGAAATTGAAATTCTTGGTTGCGCTACGTCCGGGGGTAACGACTCCTGCACTGGCTGCACGTATGGCAGCAACCTTTGACCGTTTATCTGGTGGCCGTATCTTGCTAAATCTGGTCACTGGTGGTGATGAGCAGGAACTAAAAGGCGATGGCGTGTATGAAGATCACGAAACCCGCTACAAGACTGCAACTGAATACACGACGATCTGGCGTGAAATCCTGAAACGCTCTCACACGGGTGAGAGCTTCACTTTCCACGGTGAACGCTTAAGTGTAGACGATGCAAAATTGCTCTATCCACCCGTTCAAGAGCCTCATCCTCCACTGTGGTTCGGCGGTTCTTCAGATGCTGCGATTGAACTTGCAACAGATCAGGTTGACACTTACCTGACTTGGGGTGAACCACCTGCAGCAGTCAAAGAAAAGATTGAAAATGTCCGTGCCAAAGCTGAAGCGAAAGGCCGTAAGCTTAGCTACGGTATCCGTTTACATGTGATTGTTCGTGAAACCAATGAAGAAGCATGGAAGGCCGCAGAAGAGCTGATCCAGTATGTAGATGATGCAACCATTGCAGCAGCTCAGGCAAAATTCAAGCAAATGGATTCAGTCGGTCAGCGTCGTATGGCGGAACTGCACAATGGCGATCGTAGCAAACTTGAAGTCTCTCCAAACCTTTGGGCAGGTGTCGGACTGGTACGTGGTGGCGCAGGTACAGCACTGGTAGGTGACCCTGAAACTGTCGCAGCACGTATTCAGGAATATGCTGCCTTGGGTATCGATACTTTTATCTTCTCAGGCTACCCACATCTGGAGGAGTCGATCCGTTTTGCTGAACTGGTATTCCCACTTTTACCACTTGAAACCCAGAAAAAATTGACTCAGCCAAACCTGACAGGTCCATTCGGTGAAATTGTGGCAAATAACTACACGCCAGATGAGAACAAGAAGGCTGCGAGTGTTCAGGAGCCAGCTTAATGTCGAAAGTCGTTTCTGTTGAAACCATCGCAGAAAAGAAGGTTTCACGTGGAACACAACTCGGGCAGCGTTTGCTGCCCTGGTTAGTTCCTATTGGATTAATTTTGATCTGGCAGATCGCGTCAAGTACCGGTCTGCTGGAAAGCCGAATTTTGCCTGCACCGAGTGCAGTCATCGCCGCATTCTGGGCTCTGCTGATGAGTGGCGAACTCTGGACCCATGTAAAAGTCAGTGCTGGCCGTGCCCTTACTGGTTTACTGGTGGGTGGTGGTTTGGGGCTGCTTTTAGGTTTACTCAATGGTTCATCCAAAGCTGCCTCTACCCTGCTCGACACCACTTTACAGATGATCCGGAACATCCCTGCCCTGGCCTTAATTCCACTGGTGATTTTATGGTTCGGCATCGATGAATCAGCCAAGCTGTTTCTGGTCGCCATTGGCGTGTTCTTCCCGATCTATATCAATACCTATCATGGTATTCGCTCAGTCGATCCGCAGCTGATCGAAATGGGTAAAAGCTATGGCCTCACCCGTTGGCAACTCTATAAAGAAATTATTTTACCGGGCGCAATGCCTTCGATTCTGGTGGGTTTACGTTTCTCGTTAGGTTTAGTGTGGGTACTGCTGATTGTGGCTGAAACCATTTCTGCACAGTCCGGGATTGGTTATATGACCATGAATGCGCGTGAATTCCTGCAAACCGATGTGGTACTGGTCGGTATTTTACTGTATGCCTTACTTGGCAAACTGGCGGATGTTCTGGCGGTTGCCTTGGAACGTTTCCTGCTGCGCTGGCATGCTGGCTATCAAAAATAAATGAATAATATGGAGGAGTATGTGATGACTGATCTCAGCTTAGGGCGTCTCGCCAATGACCAAACTGCACCACAAGACTATGCTGCGGCAGATATTGATCCCCATGCAGTCATCGGTGCCGAAATTATTATTGAACAGCTGCACAAGTTCTATGGCTCGGTCAAGGTTCTGGAAGATCTGGACCTGCATATTCAGCCGGGCGAATTCCTGGCAATTGTCGGTCGTAGTGGTTGTGGTAAAAGTACCCTGCTGCGTCTGATTGCCGATCTGGAAAAACAGAGCTACGGCGAAATCAAGTTCAAGTCAGCACGTCATATTCGTGAAGGTATTACTGCGGACGATATTCGGGTGATGTTCCAAGATCCGCGTTTGTTGCCATGGCGGAGCATTGAACAAAATGTGCAATTGGGCTTGCCGAAAGATCAGCATGCCAATGCATCAAGCATGCTGGAGAAAGTCGGCTTAAAGGAAAAAGCAGGGCTATGGCCATCGCAACTGTCGGGTGGTCAGCGTCAACGTACAGCCTTGGCACGTGCTTTATCCCATAAACCACGTATCCTGCTCCTAGATGAACCCTTAGGTGCCCTGGATGCCCTGACCCGTCTTGACATGCAGAACCTGATCGAAAAGTTATGGACTGAACAGGGCTTTACTGCAATCCTGGTGACTCATGATGTCAGTGAAGCCGTACAGTTAGCAGATCGCATCATCCTGCTGGACAAAGGTCATATTGCCAAAGAGTTCCGTGTCAACTTGCCACGTCCACGTCAGAAAGGAATCCAGTTTGCTGAACTGGAACAGCAAGTTCTGAATGCCGTACTGGCAACCTAAAAAGAAACAAAACCCGGATTTAGAATCCGGGTTTTCACTTTGAAGGATAGATAATTCTTAGAATTTCATCAAAATTAAAATTACAGTCCATCTTAAAAATAAAATGTCATGAATCTGACATTAATTAAACTGATTTCTCAATAACAAAAGACTTCAAAATAATTTAAACATTTTCAAAAGCTTGATTTTTATACTGGGATTCGCTAGTTTTGTAAGGATTACATAGTTGATCTACAGAATAAATCATCATTATTCAAAAAATTAGACTTCTACTTTGTGCACAAATCTGATGATTTGCCGTACAATTCAATATTCCCTTTTTTAATTGTTTTTATATTGCTGATGGAACAAAAAAAGAGTACTCAAAAGCGCAACCAGCTGCTCAGTGCCGCTCTAGACGTTTTTTCCCTATATGGCTTTAGTGGGGCAAGTCTGGACGAAATCGCACAAATTGCAGAAATGCATAAATCTAATATTTTCTATTACTATGAAAATAAAGAAGATCTCTATGTAGAGGTGTTAACCACCGTACTGCAAAAGTGGCTGGCACCACTGCAAATGCTTGAAGCCGAGCTAGAACCGGAAGAAGCGATCACCAATTATCTGATGCAGAAAATTGAAGTATCACGCACGCAACCGAAAGCATCTCGCCTGTTCGCCTTGGAAGTGATCCAGGGGGCACCACATATTCTGGAAATCCTGAAAGGTCCACTGAAAAAACTGGTGAAACGTAAAGCCAAGGTGATCAGTAACTGGCAGGAACAGGGCAAGATTTCTAAAGATATTGACCCTGAACTGCTGATCCTGAATATCTGGGCAGTGACACAGAACTATGCCGACTTTGCCATACAGATGGAAATGGTGACCGGCAAAACGCTGCGTAACCGTAGCATGCAGCAGCGTGTGATTCAGCACACTGTACATATGATGCTTTACGGTGTACTACCACGTCCTGAACAAAACGCATAAGTTTTGCTTGGCATACGACCATAGTCATTATGGTCGCCGATCCAGTCTTTAACCTTATTCTTATTTTAACATCTGATATAAAAATAACAGTTTTTGCGCGCCTAACAATAAGTTTTCCTCCCAGTCGAGATGCGCTGTGTCATTGGCACCATCGGTAATGTATTTTACAGAAATCAGGCGTACGCCAAGTTTCTTGCATACCTTGGCCAGTGCATAGCCTTCCATGTCGACCAGTTGGCAGGGCACTTTCGGTTGTCCTGTTTCGAAGCTATCTCCGGTTCCGCAAATACCCTTGGGCAAATGATCAAAGAAAGGCTCAAGCTCGATTGCTCCCGGGAAATGCTGATCCATCGGGGTTAAGCCGACGTCAAAACCGAGTGGTGAAACATCCATATCGCGCTGCACAAACTGGCTGACTTCGACCAGGGCATGCGCATCAAAATGCGAACTGCCTGCCGTACCCAGGTTCAATAAAGTCTTGCAGCCTGTGTTCTGAATCACTTCAAAGGCTTTAAAGGCTGCGTTGACTTTGCCAATACCGCTATAATGCACATCAATACCTTGTGCTTCAAATAAGCCTTTGGATTCATTGGGCAAAGCCATAATCAGTGCATGTTCAGACATTGGTTTTCCATATCAATTTTAAAATACTGGACTATTAAAAGATAAACAGGTAAGCACTGCAAATAAAAATCGATTTCTGCTCAGCAGAAAATGGTCTCTGCCCTGTCTGCTATAAACCTGTTTAAACTGCCAGAAAAGTAAAGCTAGCTCTGATTATTAGAGCGCTAAGGAAGCAGGAAATATTGATTAATTTTTATTTTATTCAGCCGATTAAGTTCTGGGCTAAAGATTTTTAAATAAAAGATATTGCATAAAAACACAACAACAAGACGAAACGTAAAGATTATGGCAATATATAGCCTCTTCGAATTTCCAAGCACCTGATTCGCCCATGAAGCTGCTCCGTCTAAATGCCTTATCGTCTCGCACAGAGTTACCTAAAACGGTGGTTACCATTGGTAATTTTGACGGTGTGCATTTAGGTCATCAGGTCATGATCAAACAGCTGAAAGCCGTGGCGGAACAGCAGCAGCTGAAAAGCGTGGTCATGATCTTTGAACCACAGCCACTGGAATATTTCAAAGGCTATGAGGCCCCACCCCGTATATCATCTTTACGTGAAAAGGTGGAATACCTGACTGAACTGGGTGTGGACTATATTGCGGTGGCGAAATTTGATGAAAGTTTCCGTAGTCTGAATGCAGAACAGTTTGCCGATATTCTAAAAGATAAACTGAATGCCGAGCATCTGGTGCTGGGTGATGATTTCCACTTCGGTAAACACCGTCAGGGCAATAGCGAATTCCTGCGTAACTATGGTTTTCAGGTCACCAATCTGGATACCGTACAACTCGACGGCGAACGTGTCAGTTCGACCCGTATCCGTCAGACACTACAAGCAGGCGATCTTGCCCTGGCTGCCAAACTCCTGGGGCGCCCTTATAGCATTACCGGGCGGGTACAATATGGCGACCAGATCGGCCGCACCATTGATTTTCCGACCATTAATGTGCGCTTAAACCGCCATAGACCGTGTTTGCAGGGTATTTATGGCGTGGAAGTGGTGTGTGAAACCGAACCTTTAAAAGATAAAGCTAGAGCTGGTGATGCAAGCAAAACAGGCATTGCTGGCTATGACCCCACCGGTCTGTTTGGCGCCGGACATGTCGGGACCCGCCCGGCCATTCAGCAGGAACAACCAGAATGGCGATTAGAAGTACATTTCCCTGATGTTTCTGCTAATCTGTATGGCCTGTTGATGCGGGTGACATTCTTAAACTATTTGCATGGCGAAAAGAATTATCCTTCGCTTGAAGCCCTAAAAGCCGGAATTGATGACGATGTCGAGAAACTACTTGAGTTTCGTCGAAATCACCCCACATTTCCCTTTTAATCCCCCATATTTTTATTGTAAAACGTGTCTGTCAAATGACAGATTGAATTGGAAGACAACTTGCATGAGCGATAAGCAAACTCCTGAAAATGCAGTGGATTACAAAGCCACGCTAAACCTCCCAGGTACTGACTTTGCAATGAAGGCAAATCTGGCAGTACGTGAAGCGAAATGGTTAGAAGAGTGGTATGCCGACAACATTTATCAGCAGATTCGTGCGTCGCGTATTGGCAAGAAAAAATATGTGCTTCATGACGGTCCTCCGTACGCAAACGGCCAGATCCATTTGGGTCATGCAGTCAATAAAGTCTTAAAAGACATCATTATTAAAAGCCGTGTTATGGATGGCTTTGATGCGCCATATGTACCGGGCTGGGACTGTCACGGTCTTCCAATCGAACTGAAAGTCGAAGAAAAGGTCGGTAAAGTGGGCGTAAAAGTTGATGCTTCGACTTTCCGTAAAGCTTGCCGCGAATATGCGTATACACAAGTTGAATTACAGAAGAAAGACTTCGTGCGTATGGGCGTGTTCGGTGATTGGGACAATCCGTACCTGACCATGAACTTCAAACAAGAAGCGGATATTGTTCGCTCACTGGGTGCAATCGCAAAAGCTGGTCATATCGAACCAGGTCTGAAACCGGTCAACTGGTGTCTGGACTGTGGTTCATCTCTGGCTGAAGCAGAAGTTGAATATGAAGATAAAAAATCCGATGCGATTGACGTCGGTTTCACTGTAGTCGATCTGGCTGACCTGTCTGCACGTTTAGGTGTAGAAGTCGCGGACCGTACTGATGTCGTGATCTGGACCACAACGCCTTGGACGCTTCCTGCGAACCAGGCCGTTGCCCTGCATGCTGAAATTGAATATCAACTGGTGAAAGCGCGTGGCGAAGAAAAAGAACCACAAAACTTTATCCTGGCGAAAGATCTGGTGGAATCTGCAACTGAACGCTACGGTTTTACCACTATTGAAGTCATTGCTGATTTTGCCGGTAGCAAACTTGAGCACCTGATTCTGCAACATCCACTGATTAACGATCGTCAAGTGCCTGTAATCTTGGGCGAACACGTGATTGCCACCAGTGGTACCGGTGCAGTACATACGGCGCCTGGCCATGGTGTGGACGACTATAAAGTTGGCTTGCTGTACAACCTGAAAGTAGAAAATCCAGTCGGTGGTAACGGTGTGTATTTACCAACGTCTCCGCTGTTTGCTGGCGAGCATATCTACAAAGCCAATCCACAAATTATTGCTGCATTAGCAGAGGCCAACAAGCTTTGGGCACATCACCCAATCAAACACAGCTACCCGCACTGCTGGCGTCATAAAACCCCAATTATCTTCCGTGCGACACCACAATGGTTTATTAGCATGGATGCCAAAGGCTTACGTCAAGGTGCATTGAATGCGATCGAAAACGAGATCAGCTTTGTGCCGGACTGGGGTAAAAACCGTATCCAGGCGATGATTGAAGGCCGTCCAGACTGGTGTATCTCTCGTCAACGGACCTGGGGTGTGCCAATTCCGTTCTTCGTGCATAAAGATACCAATGAATTGCATCCACGTACGCCTGAACTGATCGAAGAAGTCGCTAAACTGATCGAACAGGAAGGTATTGATGGTTGGTACAACCGTGATGCACGCGAGTTCATCGGTAATGATGCTGAACAATACAATGCGGTACGTGACACGCTAGACGTATGGTTCGACTCGGGTACAACGCACTACGCTGTATTACGTGAACGTGAAGAACTGCAAGATCCTGCGGATCTTTACCTTGAAGGTTCAGACCAACACCGTGGCTGGTTCCAGTCTTCGTTGTTAACCTCGATTGCCATCAACGAACGCGCACCATATAAAGGCTTGCTGACGCATGGCTTCGTGGTGGATGAGAAAGGCCGCAAGATGTCGAAATCATTGGGTAATATTATTACCCCACAAGACATCATTAAAGATATGGGTGCAGACGGTTTACGCTTCTGGATCGCATCTGCGGACTACCGCTATGAAATGACTGCGGGTAAAGAAATCTTTAGCCGTGCATCAGATGGTTACCGTCGTATCCGTAACACACTGCGTTTCTTACTTGCCAACTTGAATGGCTTCAAACCATCAACTGATGCGCTTCCTGTAAATCAATTGATCGCGCTTGATCAATACATCCTGCAACGTGCAGCTGAAGTACAGAAAACCGTTCAGCAAGCTTATGAAGATATGAACTTCCATATCGTAACCAATGCCTTGACCAATTTCTGTATCAATGACCTGGGTGGTTTCTACCTCGACATCATCAAAGACCGTCAATACACCACCAAAGCCGATTCTCAAGCACGTCACTCTGCACAAACTGCACTGTATCATCTGGTACAGGCATTCGTACGCTGGATGGCACCGATCTTGAGCTTTACTGCACAAGAAGCTTGGCCACTGATTCCTGAGCAGTCAGAGAAATATGTGTTCACTGCTGAATGGTATGATATTCCAGCTGCATCTACTGCAAACTTGGTGACTGAAGCTGAATGGCAAACGCTGATTTCGGTAAAATCTGCAGTGAACAAGTTTATTGAAGCGGCGCGTACTGAAAAACAGTGGGTTCGAACCTGTCTGCCAAAGTTGAACTTTGGGCGTCGAACGAGCTGAAAGCGGTGCTGGATAAACTGGGCGATGAACTGCGTTTTGTACTGATTACCTCTCAAGTGATCGTGAATGACTTTAAGGCTGCCCAAGGTGAAGCTTCTGATCTGGAAGGTCTGAATGTGAAAGTTTCTGCCGCAGACGGTGAGAAATGTGTACGTTGCTGGCATGTACTTCCTGATGTAAACACACATGCATCACACCCAGGCTTGTGTGGCCGCTGTATCATCAACCTGCCGACAGGCCAAGGCGAAGAGAGAAAATATGCCTAATCCACAAGAAAAAAAGGGCTTATTCCAGTTCTATCCTCACAACTTGTGGTGGTTAGGTCTGACTATTATTTCAATTATTCTGGATCAATGGACCAAATGGATTGCGACCACTAGTCTGAATTACGCAGATCCAGTACCCGTCCTGCCCTTTTTAAATTGGACATTACTGCATAACTATGGCGCAGCCTTTAGTTTTCTGTCCGATGCCGGTGGATGGCAACGTTATTTCTTTACTTCGCTGGCAGGAGTAGTGTCTGTGATTTTCGTGTTCTGGCTGATGCGTATGCCAAAGAACATGAAAGTTTTACCTTTGGCCGTTGCCCTGATTCTGGGCGGTGCCATCGGCAACCTGATTGACCGTGTTTCTCTCGGCTATGTAGTCGATTTTATTCATGTTTATTATCAGAATAGCCACTTCCCTGCCTTTAACCTTGCAGACAGTGCCATTACGTTAGGTACTATTTTAATGCTGATTGACACCTTCTTCTTAGAAGGAAAACGCAACCAACAGCAGGCGAAATAACATGACTGATTTTATTAATCCTAATGAGGAAACTCGTATTGAAGCTGGCTCTAAGGTTGAGCTTCATTTCTCAGTAGCCATTGAAAATGGTGTTGAAATTGACAATACCCGTAGTCGTACTGAGCCGGTAAGTCTGGTGATGGGCGATGGCAGCTTGCTACCAGGCTTTGAAAAAGCGCTGTTCGGTTTACGCGCCGGTGACCGTCGTACCGTAAGTCTTCCTCCTGAAGATGCTTTCGGTCCATGGAATCCTGAAAACGTACAAAAATTTGATACTGTGAAATTTGGCGAACGCCCAATTGAAGGTCATATGATCGAGTTTGAAGACAAAGCGAAACAAAGCCTGTATGGCGTGGTGAAAACCGTCGGTGATGACATCACTGAAGTGGATTTCAACCACCCGCTAGCTGGCAAGAACATTACTTTTGAAGTAGAAATCTTTAAAGTAACCCCAGCCGGTCAACAAGGTGTGAAATTGATGTAAGCATCATTTCACGACAAAGCGCCTTTGGGCGCTTTTTTTTATAATGCAGATACCAAGATACAAATCATGCCTATTCATCCTTGCTTATTCTGATTAATTTAAATTGAGTGAAGCAATGACAGGATAATAAGATGAAGATTTACATCATTGTAGGCAGTATTCGCGAAGGACGTGTAGCGATCAAAGTAGCTGACTGGATCTTTAAACAAATTAAAACCTATCACTTCAGTACAGTGGAAGCTGAAATTGTCGATCTGAAAGAATGGGACCTGCCGATGTTTGCTGGCGCACATCCTCCACTCACCGGTATTTATGACCAGCCTAAACAGCAGGAATGGGCTGATTTCATTGCACTCGCAGATGCCATTATTTTTATCAGCCCGGAATATAACCATGGCTACAGTCCAGCCCTAAAAAACGCCCTGGATTATCTGGGTAAGGAATGGCAAGGCAAACCGGCGGCTTATGTCGGCTATGGTGCGACCAATGGCTCGCGCTCTATTGATCAGATCCGTCAGGTCGGTACACAGCTTGGTTTAGTGGATACCAATGCGGTAATCGAAATCCGTGATATTTTTAGTCGTGCTATGGACTATACCTTTGAAGGGAATGAATTCGATAATAAAACCTTACGAGGCGTGGTAGACAAGCTGATTCAGTACGTCAGTGCATAAGTTGCTGCGGACAGCCACGTCCGTTTTAGCTTACAAGCCAAGCAGAAATCACTGCTATTTGCCTACAAATATACACGCTATATTTAAGTCATCACCGGACAGGATGTCCAATAGCGATATAAGAATAAGAAAAAGCGCATTACAACAGGAAGTTGCCAGATCCGACAGGAGTCAGATCTTCACAGCAAATCCAGAAGACCTCGACAGGATGTCGAGGTCTTTTACTTTATGGGTTTTCTATAAGCTTAAGTGCTCCCGTAATCCTGCTGTAAATTTCAGCACCACTGTACGCTATGGCGCACAAGTATTGGGGAGAATTGAGGCTATACCAAATCCGGAATTCCTCTTATAGTTAAGACATACAGGACAGGATGTCTTGAAGAATAAAAAACAATAAATGCAGCAGGAAGCTGATCGGTATGATAGGAGTTATACCTTGATAAATGAATCTGGAAAAGCCCTGACAGGATGTCAGGGCTTTTTCTTTTATACCTTTATAAGCATATTTTTACTCTTAAACGAAAAGAGGATTCCAAAAAATCCTCTTTTTTTAAAAATCAGTACTTAAAGCGCTGTAAGCTTTAACAAACGTGCCTGAGGACCATCTTCAATCACCCAGATGCCCCCATCCTGAGCCTGTACTGCGCCACGAATCCGTGCTTTCATATCGAGCCGTTGAACTTCTTTGGCAGGTTGCTGCATTGTATCTATAATAATAATTGCCTTGGAAGAAAGACCTGTGGCTATCGCTTTATTTTGCCATTGCGGGAACATTTTTCCGGTATAGAAGTTCAGGTCAGATGGAGAGATTACCGGCGTCCAGTCCAATACAGGTGCTTCAAATTCAGGTCGGGTACTGTGGTCAGGAATTGGCTTTCCATCATAATGATCACCATTTGATACTAAAGGATAGCCATAATTTTTAGCCTTGATAATCTTGTTTAGTTCATCACCGCCCTTCGGTCCCATTTCAATGACCCAGAGCTGCCCTTTGGGATCAAACGCCATTCCCAGAGGATTACGGTGTCCAAGACTCCAAACCTGCTGGGCAATTTCACCCTGATTCATAAAGGGATTATCGGCAGGGATCGAGCCATCATCGTTCAGGCGAATAATTTTACCGACGTTAGACTTCATATCTTGTGCAGGATCAAACTGTTGACGTTCACCCGAGCTGATCCAGAGCTTGCCATCCGGCCCGAATACAATTCGGTGTCCATAGTGGCCCTGCCCCGAAGAAAATTTAGGAACCTGAGTCCAGATTTTTTCGATCTGGGTGAGCTGTGGTGTACTACGCTTCAAATCCAACTTGCCACGAATTACTACTGCGCCATAACCGCCTTGACCCTGTTCAGCATAGCTCAGATAGATCCATGGGGTATTGGCGAAATCAGGATGTAATGCGACATCTCCCAAGCCGCCCTGACCGCCATAAGCCACTTTTGGGGTGCCTTTAATTACAGTCTTTTTCTTGGTTTCTGGATCGAATAAATACAGTCTGCCTTTACGCTCGGTAACCAATAGATGACCATCCTTTAAAGGTGCTATCGCCCATGGTTCATTAAACTCGGCAATATTATTAACCTTATAGGCTTGCTGTACTTGAGTGGAAGAAGGTGTAGTTACAGTTTCAGAAGTAGAGTTTGCCGCTTCCGGACTCTTATTCAGTTCCTGTGACGTCTTGTTCTGTGCATGACAGGCAGTCAGGCTATAAGGGATAAAGCCTAAACACAACATTGCTGCGAGATGAACCTGTTTCATTGTTATTCTACATACTTATTAAAACGAATAACTTACAATTTAGCATCTCAAACGCTCACTAAAAGCATAAAAAGGTTAACAATCGTAAACGAAAATAACCCTAGCTTGCGCCGATAAGTCTTAACTATATTGAAACTATCCCTTGATACAGGCTGAATTACATTAGATTTTCACCTGATAGATCTGTTGGCCCGCAGTTTTCAGTAAGCAATCAATTGATCAGATCTCGCCCATAAAAAAACACCCCCTTCAATAGAAGGGGGTGTTTAGAATAATGAGCTGGCGATGACTTACTCTCACATGGGAAACCCCACACTACCATCAGCGCTAAGAGGTTTCACTTCTGAGTTCGGGAAGGGATCAGGTGGTTCACTCTTGCTATGGTCGCCAGCACAACTGGTATGACTTTGCGTTTGGTCTTATTTAGATGCCAATGCTTGGTCAAATGAGTTATTAACAGAGATACTTGAGTTAAATTAGGTTGTTTATTCTATCTAGCTTTTCAACTAAATCAAGTTTGATCGTTTGATTTCGAATCAATTGAGCTTTTATACAACAACTGTTTGGGTGTTGTATAGTCAAGCCTCACGAGCAATTAGTATTGGTCAGCTTCA